>CACXEL010000146.1 GCA_902766655.1 uncultured Lachnospiraceae bacterium
CGGCTCCGGTATCAAGGCCATGCTGTGGGCCGGCGCCGCTCTGGACCCGATCCACTCCTCCATGATGTTCAACCGCTGCTGCGTGAAGCCGGATGAGACAGCCGGCTACAAGACCACCGGCAAGTGGTTCTGGTTCGGCGAGCAGCCCTTCCTCAAGGTCAACCTGAACGGCAAGCGCTTCTGCAACGAGTCCGGCCCCTACGAGTTCATGCTTCACTCCATGGTCATGCAGCCGAACCACACTTATGTGGACGTGTTCGATGCCAACAACGAGAAGTACTGCGAGCAGTTCGACGAGGTCGGCTGCTGCCGTCTCTTCGCCTTCCCGAACGGAGCTGCCTCCAACATGCCCTACGGCTTCGTCTGGGGCAAGATCGAGGAGCTGATCGAGGCCGGCTATGTCCAGAAGGCTGACACCCTGGAAGAGCTTGCCGAGAAGCTGAATATCCCGGCCGACAACTTCGTCGCCACCGTCGAGCGCTACAACCAGCTCTGCGACCAGGGCGTCGACCTTGACTACGGCAAGGAGAAGCACCGCATGACGCCGGTCGACACCGCGCCCTTCTACGGCGTCCGCACCTGCGCATGGCATCTGACCACCCTGAACGGCTGCCGCATCAACACAGACATGCAGGTCATCCGCGAGGACGGCACGGCCATCGAAGGCCTCTACGCCACCGGCGATGCCTCGGGCGGTATGTTCGCCACGACCTATCCCAACCTCATGACAGGTCTCGCCTGCGGCCGCACCATGACCTTCGGCCGCCGCGCTGCCAAGAACGTGGCCAAGCTGTGATCAAGGAAGCCTGGCCCTGACACGTGAGTGTTTCGGGGAGGGACCCGCGAAGCGGGTCCCTCCCCCTTTGAATTTTCCGAAGAGAAGAAATTTTTTGGAAAAAATAAAAAATAATGCTTGCAAAAGATATTTCCCTGGGCTATAATAAGCAAGTCGTCTGAAAGACGCAGGCTGCTTTGGCACAGGTGGTAGCGCACCTCATTGGTAGTGAGGAGGTCTCGGGTCCGAGTCCCGAAAGCAGCTCTCAGGTTCAGCCCGGAAAGCGAAAACTTTCCGGGTTTTTTCATGTTTGAAAATAAGTCTGCGCTCCCTGTTCCATTCTTCCCCAAAACCCATTATCATATAGTTATACAGAAAATGTGCGAAGCCTGCCTGGGGCTCCTTCGGGAAGGCTTCAGTGAGAAATCTTTGAGAGAAGGAGGTTTTGGATTATGAATATGCACGATAGGATCATGAAGGGATACCTGTTCACCGATATGTGCGAAGGCATGCCCGAGGAGCGCAACGAGGCGAAGAGGCGCATGATTGCCTTCAACGCCACGACGCCGGATACTCTTGAGGAGCGCAAGCGCATACAGAAGGCCATGCTCCATCCGGACAGTGGGTCGGCCTGGATCGAACCGCCATTCTATTTCTGCTATGGGCGGCACATTATTCTCGGCGAAGGAACCTACGTCAACTTCAACTGTAATTTCGTTGACGACGGGATGATCACCGTAGGGAAGAACGTCATGTTCGGGCCGGCAGTCACCATCGCTACGGTGGGCCACCCGATCCGCCCCGACATGCGGGGGTATATGTATTGTGATCATGTGACCATCGGGGACAATGTCTGGCTGGGCGAGAATGTGACGATCTGTCCCGGCGTGACGATAGGGGAGAACAGCGTCATAGGAGCTGGCAGCGTGGTCACCAAGGACATTCCCGCCAATGTGATCGCAGTCGGAAATCCCTGCCACATCCTGCGGGAAATTGATGAGCGCGATCAGGAGTATTACTACCGTGACCGGAGGATAGATCCGGAGGATCTTGCTGAGGAGATGGCGCTTCGGGAGAATCCGGACGTCAGAAAAGCCTGAAGCTCTGCGCCAGTAACAGCAGGCGAGATGTCTCCGGCTGAAGAAGAGAGGAAGAGAGAATGATAAAAAAGTACAGATTCGGGCATCCCTTTGAGACAGGAGCCGTCATCGCCGATCTTCCCGTCCGGGAAGGACTTCCCGAAATCGGTGAGATCCGGGCGGATGCGGAGGGTTTTCATTTTTCATATGTGATGGAAAAGGATGCGGCGGTATACGGGTTGGGTGAGACTGTCCGCGGCATCAACAAGCGGGGCTGGCACTATGTCAGCGATAATTCTGACGAGTCCTTCCATCTGGAGGACAAGACCTCCCTCTACAGCGCCCACAATTTCCTGCTGCTTGGCGGCAGGCAGAAGGCCGGGCTTTTCTTCGACTATCCGGGGATGATGACCTTTGACGTCGGCTATACGAGAGAGGACCTGCTCACGGTCACCTGCGAACGGGCGGACCTGGATCTATATGTCATTATCGGGGACAGCCTGCGGGACATCTGTCGGTCCTTCCGCAGGATGACCGGCCGGAGCTACATTGCCCCCAAATGGGCCCTGGGCTACGGCCAGAGCCGCTGGGGTTATGTTACCCCGGAGGACTTCCATGAAGTTGTGGACACCTACCGGTCCCTCCACATCCCTCTGGACGCGGTCTACATGGATATAGACTATATGGAGCGCTACAAGGATTTCACGGTCAACGCGGAGAACTTCCCGGATTTCGCCGGTTTCGTCCGGGAAATGAAGACAAAAAAGATCCACCTGGTCCCCATTATCGACGCAGGCATCAAGCAGGAGAAAGGCTACGACGTCTTTGAGGAGGGGCTGGAGAAGGGATATTTCGTGACGGACGAGGAAGGCAAGCCCTTCGATACCGCGTGCTGGCCAGGCCTCACTTACCATCCGGACTTCCTGAAGGCGGATGCCCGCCGTTGGTTCGGCAGAAAATACACTGCCCTGACCGACAAGGGCATCGACGGCTTCTGGAACGATATGAACGAGCCCTCCCTCTTCTACACCAAAGGGAGTATGGAGAAGCTCCGCATCAATCTGAGGCAATTCCTCTCGAAGCCGGCGGAGGACAGCGATTATTTTGAACTCATGGGCAGCATGAGAGGGCTCAGGAGCAGGGAGGCCTACAGGCATTTCTACCATGACGTGGACGGAGAGAAGGTATGCCATGAGGACATCCATAACCTCTACGGCTACATGATGACGCGGGCCGCCGGGGAGACCTTTGAGGAGCTCTTTCCGGACAGGAGGATCCTGCTGTTCTCCAGGTCCTCCTACGTCGGCATGCACCGCTACGGCGGCATCTGGCAAGGCGACAACAAGTCGTGGTGGTCCCACATCCTCCTGAATCTGCAGATGTCCGTCTCCCTCAATATGACCGGCTTCCTCTACACGGGTGCGGACATAGGCGGATTCGGCTCGGACACCACGCGCGACCTGCTCCTCAGATGGCTGGCCTTCGGCGTCTTTACCCCCCTCATGCGGAACCACAGCGCCTGGGACACCAGACGCCAGGAGTGTTATCGGTTCGAGCGGCCCGAGGACTTTGCCCATGTGATCGGTGTCCGGTACCGGCTCCTCCCGTATCTCTACAGTGAGTATGTCAAGGCGGCCCTGAAGGATGACCTGTATTTCCGGCCCCTGGCCTTCGATTATCCGGAGGATTCGATGGCGGTCCGGGTCGAGGACCAGGCCATGCTGGGCGACGGCCTCATGGTCGCGCCGGTCTACACGCAGAACGCGGCCGGCCGGTATGTCTACCTGCCCGAGGACATGCTTTTCGTAAAATTCACCCCTGACGGAATCATCAGAGAGGAGATGGCATCCGGTGTACATTTTATTTCCGTCGCGCTCAACGAGGTGCCGCTGTTCGTGAAGAAGGAGCACATCCTGCCTCTGGCTTCGCCCGCGGAGTCCGTGGAGGACCTGGATGAGGATAATCTGACCCTTCTCGGCTGGGTCACGGGGAAGGCGGAATATCTGATGTACAGTGACGACGGGTATACGAGAGAGTATGAGAATCCGGCGCATTTCCGGGTCATTCGGATGGAGTGAGGAGAGGGGAGTTCAGCACCTCCGCTCGGGATGCTGCGCATCCCTCGCTGAGGGTGTCCAGAGTCGCTTCGCGCCTTGGGCGCAGGAAACAAGGGGCTGTTCAGGACGTCCGCTCGGGATGCTGCGCATCCCTCGCTGAGGGTGTCCAGAGTCGCTTCGCGCCTTGGCCACAAGAGAATAATAAAGCCCCGGATGACAAGCGAGCTTGTCATCCGGGGCTTTATTATTCTCTTGTGCTGAACAGTTATCATATCCGCCTCAAAAGCAGCAGCTTCTTGGCCTCGAACTCGTCGCCGGTGAGGATCTGGGCGTCGTAGAGGGCGGTCAGTTTGGCGAGAAGGTCGTAGACCTCCTCACGGCCGAGGCGGGGTCCGGTCAGCTCGGAGTCGAGCGCCGGATGGGTGTAGGGAGAAGCGCCGGGGGCGGGGACGGGAGAGACGGCCTGGGCAGCGGGTGCCTCCTGGTCCAGGTAGGCGCTGACGTCGGGCAGGGTCTCGGTGTAGTAGTCGTCGACCACATTGCGGATCTCGTGGTCGGTCATCTTGTCCTCGTCTTCGATCTTCTTGGGCTGGGCAGCGCTGGCACCGCTGAAGCCCTGCTTGTTGCTGAAGGTGCCGCGGCGTTTGGCCGCCTTCTCCAGGGCCTTCTTCTCGATCCGGGCGTTGACCTTGTTCTGGTAGGAGGAGACGATGATGCTTTTCAGGATCCGGAAGACAATCATGAGCACAATGGCCATGACACCTGTGAGGACTGCCTGGTAGCCGTGGCCGCCCAGACCCTGGAAGGCCCCATAGACCATGAAACAGAGACAGGCACCGATCACGAAGGGCCGGATCAGATTGGCCAGCTTGTTGGTGAAGATGAGGGTGAAGAGATAGACAGCCAGGATGGCTACACAGATGGCCATGTGGTTATTGAACTGATACTGCAGATAGTCCGGGACCGACTGCATGTAGATCAGAATTCGTTCCATGAACAGATTCCTCCTTCCGGGGCGTGCGGACTGTCCCCGGTCGCCCGGGCAGGGCACGCTTTGCTGTAATAATAGACCGGTATGATGCCGGTTATGAAGGATGATACCACACTGTGGACTTAATTTCCAGTCCATAGCCCATATTTCGTTGAAAAAATATTACGAAATGTTACAAAAATATTACTTTTCATCCTCCGGCGGTCAGTTATAAGATTATTTTTGCAACATGCTCCTGCCTGTGGTATTATTTGAGGAAGTTTATGAGACATCAGGTGCCTTCATTTACGAAAATGAGGACACCCGGGAGGAGAAGAGTGTAATGGAAAACACAGAAAGAAAGGAAGTACCCGCTTCCAGAAATTTTATCGAGAATATCATCGACCGGGACCTGGCCGAGGGAAGATATGAGAAGATCTGCACCCGCTTCCCGCCGGAGCCCAACGGCTACCTCCATATCGGACACGCCAAGTCGATTCTTCTGAATTATGGTCTGGCCGAGGAGTA
>CACXEL010000147.1 GCA_902766655.1 uncultured Lachnospiraceae bacterium
AGGGCCTGGTTCTTTCTGATCATCTCGATGAGGAGATCGCGGTAATAGACGCCAAGGTGGCGCTGGTCCTTCTTGTCGAAGTCATCCCAACTTTTCGGCTCGCCGAACTCGATGACGACCCGCTGGGACCGGATGCGGGGGAAGTGGTTCTCCAGCACGTTGGCTGTGTTGTTGAAGGAGACCGGAATGATGGGGCACTCGCCCTTCTGGGCTATCCGGAAGCTTCCCTCGTGGAACTCAGCCAGGTTCAGCTCGTCGCCGCTCTTGTTGCGGGTCCCCTCCGGGAAGATAAAGATGGAAGTGCCATCTTCCTTGACCTCGTCGGCAGCCTTCAGAATAGCCTTGACGCCCTCACGCAGGTTCTCGCGGTCGATGAAGAGGCAGCCCAGGAACCGCATGCTGAGGCCCAGGAGCGGAATCTCATCCAGCTCTTTCTTGGCGATGTAGGCAAAGCGGTTCTTGATCAGTGGGAAGCAGGTGATGACGTCGAAGAAGCTCTGGTGGTTGCCCACAAAGAGGACAGGCCGGTCTGTCGGTATATTATCCCGGCCGATGACCGTGAGGCGGACGCCGGAGAGGAAGCAGACGACGGAGAAGGCCCAGCCGACCAGGCGCTGGAGGGCCAGCCGCGATCCCTGGGGGAACTTTTTGGAAAACAGAAAGAGGACCAGGAGGACCGGCAGCGTGAGCACCAGATAGACGGCGACGAAGAGCACCGCAAAAACAGTTCTTATCATAAATAATACCTCGGACTTGTCTTCATTTTCAGGATCGGACTGTCCGGAAAGGGACAGCGGTTACGTTTTATCATAGCGCCTTCCGGGGGATTTGGCAAGAATTCCTTGCACTGGAGGGGCTGAATCACTATAATACAGTAGTATTGAGCAGCCGTTGTCCGCCTGTTCCGGCAGCCGGGCGCGGCAGAACTTCGAACGTTTTATTGAGATGAACCAGCCGGGTCCCTGGCGGCCCCCGGCTGTCTTCATGAAAAGGAGAGACTTATGATACTGCGGGCTCCTGCCAAGATCAACCTGGGACTGGATGTGCTTAGAAAACGGGAGGACGGCTATCACGAGGTGAAGATGGTCATGCAGACGGTGGCCATGTTCGATACGGTGGAGGTTACCGAACGGAAAGAAGGCGGAATTACGCTGGAGACCAACCGGTCCTTCCTGCCGACAAATGAGAACAATCTGGCCTACAAGGCCGCCGCTCTTCTCATGAATGAGTTCAACGTCACCGCGGGCCTCCATATCCGGCTCCAGAAGTTCATCCCTGTGGCGGCAGGCCTCGCCGGCGGCAGCTCGGACGCGGCGGCAGTCCTGATTGGGGTGAACCGGCTCTTCGGACTGGGCCTGACCCAGAAGGAGCTCATGGAGCGGGGCAGGAAGATCGGCGCCGACGTTCCCTACTGCATCCTGGGCGGGACCGCTCTGGCGGAGGGAATCGGTGAGATCCTGACTCCTCTGCCCGCCATTCCTGACTGCAGCATCCTTCTTGCCAAGCCTTCCTTCTCCGTCTCCACACGGGAAATATACCAGGCCCTGCGGGCCAATGAGCTGACAGACCACCCGGATATCGACGGCATGACGGCCGCCATTCGGGCAGGCGACCTGGACGGCATCGTGCGCCGCTGCGACAATGTGCTGGAGCGGGTCACGGCGCCCCGCTTCCCGGTCATCGGCGAACTGGAGCGTGAGATGCTGTCTTTCGGTGCATTTGCCTCCATTATGAGTGGAAGCGGGCCGACCGTGTTCGGCATTTTCCCGGACCAGGAGTCCGCCCTGGCCTGCAAGGCCGCCCTGATCGGCAGACCTGGCATGGGCAGGGTCTTCGCTACCGTTCCCATGGAAGGAAGACGCTTCTGATGGCCAACCTTCGCGGGCAGATATTCAAGTTACGGGTGGAGTACCTGAAAGCCGCGGCTATTCGAAAGGATCTTATGGCCGGGCGCAGCGCCATCGTGGAGGCCGTCCGGATGCGGTAGGTCAGCGAGACGGTGGCAGTATTATCGAAACACACAGACAACCAGCAGAGAGCCATTTCCGACAGCATTCAGACTGCCGGCAGGGAGGCATCCGAAAAATGATGACCAGCGACGCACCCATCGGTGTATTTGATTCCGGGATCGGCGGGCTTACGGTGGCGCGTGAAATCATGCGCAACCTGCCTATGGAGAAAATCGTATATTTTGGGGACACGGCCCGGGTTCCCTACGGAAATAAATCCAAGGCGACCATCGTACGCTACTCGCTCCAGATCACGAACTTTTTGAGGACCCAGGGCATCAAGGCCCTGGTCATAGCCTGCAACACCGCCACCTCCATGGCCTTGCCTGAGGTGTCTGAATTTGCAGGCATGCCGGTGATTGGCGTGGTGGAGCCCGGCGCGCGGGTGGCCGCCGAGACCACCAGGAACGGCCGCATTGGCGTCATCGGCACCAGGGCCACCATCTCGGCCAACGCCTATACGAATGCCATCCACAGCATCAACCCGTCCCTCAATGTGATTGGCCAGGCCTGTCCCATGCTGGTGCCGCTGGTCGAGGAGGGCTGGGTCCACGACCATGTGACCGACGAGATCCTTATGCGCTACCTGGACGACCTTCTGGAGCACGACATAGACACGCTGATCCTGGGATGCACGCATTACCCGCTCCTGAGAAGCGCGATCAAGCGCCTGGTGGGCAATCAGGTCAATCTGGTCAATCCGGCCTACGAGACGGCCAAGGAGCTGGAGCGGATGCTGGGCCGGGAGGGATTGGCCTCCGATTCGCCCCGCAACCAGGATGAGCCCTATCCCTACCGGTTCTTTGTCAGCGATGAGGCGGAGAAGTTCACTGATTTTGCCAACTCCATCCTGCCCGTCGATGTGGGCAGGGCCAGGATGATTCCGATTGAGGAGTATTGATGAGGAGACACCAATGAAGGATAAGGTTCTGGTAACGATCCGCAACGATCAGGTGCTGGCCGGCCGGGAGGCCGGGGAGGAGGCCCTGGAAGTCGTGATGACCGGCAGCTGCAGCATGGAGGGGGACACCTGCATTGTCCGCTACACGGAGGATCTGGTGGAGGAAGGCGATATGACTGCCCTGAACACGGTCAGGATCGACGGCTCCTCCCTCCAGGTCAGCAAGACGGGGGATGTTGAGGTCGACATGTATTTTGAGGCCGGAAAGCGGTCCCTGGCCGTCTACACCACCCCCTTCGGTGAGATGGAGATGGGCATCTCTACAACCTTCCTCGAGAACAGCTTCTCGGAAGATGAGATTTGTGTCCGGGTGGGGTACGCTTTGAGTATCAACGGCACTGTGACGGCAGACTGCAGGATGGAGATGCGGGTGGAAAGCATCCTGTGATAAAAAATCTTTTGAGAATCAGGGGCGGCCCTTTTTTATCAAAAATCATTGATTATTGATAAAAAAGGGCCGCCCCTGATTCTCAAAAGGTTTTGATATAAAAATACGGACCGTCCATGATTTGTAGAAGGACGGTCCGTGATTTCCGTATGTTTTTACTTTTTCTTCTTGCCCTGGGCTGCCTGAGCCTGGGAGACAGCATCCTTCCGGGTCTTGACAAGCATGTTGGAAAGCTTCTGCCGCCATGTCAGCTTGGTGGGGCGGGGCGGGAGAGAGCCGCGGAGGGCTTTGACGTCCGTGATGTAGATGCCGGAAATCGTGGCTTTGATTTCCTTCTTGACCGGAATGATGTCGAAAATGGCTTCATCGGCGACCATGGTCATGATTCTGGGACCGATCTTGGCCTTGACGATGGGAAGCTTACTGCGCCTTGCGTACCAGGGCGTCTGGTCGATGACCATCTGGGGCAGACCGGATTCCTTGATCTTGAGGCGCTTCTTGTCGATGACCAGCATGGTGACGTTCTGCTTGGCCGCTTCGATCTGCTCCTGCTGCTCGACCTGCTTTTTTTCAAGCCGCTTGCCCAGGAAGTAGAGGACGACAAGGATGATCACAAGAATGATCAGGATAATCAGTAAGACTTGCCATAATTGCATGATAAGTAACCCCCTTCAATATTTGCATGATGACATAATAGCATGGTTTGGCCTTATTCGCAAGAAAAAGGAGCCATGCCGTCATGATTTTCCGGTGGCGCTGACAGGCGTCGGACGGGCGGGATCGAAGACGGAAGCGACATCGAAAAGGTTCTCGAAAACGTTCTTCTTGGCAGCGCCGGATAAGGCCCTCCACATCTGGAGCCCGTCACAGTCGATGCGTCCCTGGCGGACGTACTCTTTGGTCATCTGGACCCAGTATTCCGTGGAGGCGTCGACGTTGCAGTAGAAACGGTAGCCCATGCTCCTGTAGTAGGCATAGACATCGTTGGTGGAGGCGTCGTAATTCTTCCAGGTACCGATGTCATTGCCGTGAGCGAAGATGATGGTGTCAGTCTTGCCTGTGATGTTGGCGACGGTGTTCTGCCATTTGTCCTGGTCGGTGGCAAGGAGCTCGGCACTCTTGCCGGTCACGCTGAGGTGGCCCCAGGTGTGGCAGGCGAACTCCCAACCGCTCTTCTTGACGGCTTCCGCCACCACCTTGGCATCCTCGACCTCCTGGTTCCAGTCGAAGTTCGGATGTGCGTTCAGCCAGGCTGACTGGTCGGATCCCAGCCGCTCATGGGTCTTGTAGGCCACGTCGGTACGGTAGCCGAACACGCCGTTGTAGCCGGTCATGGCGATGAGACCGCGGGCTCCCTTGTAGGCGCCGTCAGGATGGGCCTCCATGAATGTGTTGAGTCTCGGAACTACATCGTAGTCGCCCACAGATACGTTTCCGGCCGCGTCGGTATACTGGACCTTCACGTCCCCGTTCGCATCGACCACGGCCTTATCGCCGTAGCCTTTGCCTTCGTAGGAGTGGTAGTAGCTCCAGTCGTCGATGGAGAGGACGAAGGGATGCTTGTCAGCAGGCAGGAGAAGCTGGTTGTTCTTGGAGAAGGTGACATTGCCGTCGGCGTCGGTGGATTCCACCACCAGGTCCCGGAGCTTCACCAGGACCCAGCCGTTGTCATACATCTGCTGCGTGATCTTGTCGAACTCATCCACCGTCGTCATCCAGGCGTTGATGCCGGCGATTTCATCGTCGGACCATTTGGACGAGTCGAAGGCCCGGTCCGTGTCCACGATGAGAGAGTGGTAGAATATGTGGGGGACCGTCAGCGGATCCTTGGCCTCCAGCTGAGATTTGGCAGCGGTGTAGCCCGCGATGGCGTTGATGATCTCGCTGCTCGTATCGTAGTTCTCCTCGGATTCCAGCAGGGCGATCGCACCGTCGTAATCGTAGCCCCTTGCAATCTCCGCCGCTTCGTCGATGACGGCCTGGCGGTCCGACAGGGTCTGCTCCTCGGCATCAATCTCAGCTGCTTTGATCCGGCGGGCCTCCTCGCGGGCATTGTTTTCCAGCAGGATCTTGTTGGCCACGATAAAAATGCCGCCAATCAGGATGAGCATGAGGCCGATGAGCGCTGTCGTCCTCAGGATGATCTGTCTCTGGCGCCTTCTTCTCCGCTCGGCGCGGGAGAGCCTTCTTGTGCCAGTCTTCTTCTTGTTTCTGCCGGAGCTCTGCGGCATGGTCGTCACCTCCCGGAAATAGTCGGCCTTGTCTTCATTTTCAGAAAGGCCATACCTGCAACAAGTATACCCGATTGGACCCGGAATGGCAAACAGACATTGGTGCTGCGACAAAAACTTTTGAAAAAGCAGGAAAATTCAATGTCCAACTCCCTGCCTGTATGATATACTGCATACTATAATGATACCAAAACCATCAGAAATTGAGGAAGACATGAATACGAACGGAAGAAAAGGATCTAAGGAAGTGCTGCTGACCATTCAGGCCCTCCAGCGAATGCCCTATTATCTCCAGTGTCTGGAGAAAGCGAAGGAGAAGGGGATCCGGACCATTTCCGCTACGTCCATAGCAGCTGAACTTAGGCTCAATGACGTGCTGGTGAGGAAGGATATCGCGGCGGTCTGCTCCACCAAGGGAAAACCAAAGGCCGGCTTCCCCGTCGACAGTCTGATCCTGGATATCAAGGATTACATGGGCTGCAACGACCGGAAGGAAGCTGTCATCGTGGGCGTCGGCTCCCTGGGCAAGGCACTTATGCGCAACCGCGAATGTGAGCAGTACGGGCTCAGCATCGTGGCCGGCTTCGATATCCGGCAGGAAGTCATCGGTAAGACCATCGATGATATCCCGGTCTACTCTGATGACGCCCTGGAGCAGTTCTGTTTGAACCGCGGCGTCAAGATCGGTATCATCACCACGGACGTGGAGGCAGCCCAGGAGGTTGCCGACAAGCTGATCGCCGGCGGAATCCGGGCCATCTGGAATTTCGCCATCGTCAAGCTCGATGTGCCGGACGGCGTCCTGGTCCGGGATGAGATCCTGGCCTCCTCCCTGGCCATGCTGTCCCATTACATCAGTGCCGAAACTTTGCAGTGAATGCACATCCGGCCCCTTCCGGACACCTCCGGGAGGGGCTTTTTCTTTGTGGAAAATGGAGACCATGCCTTTCATGGCCGCAGGCCATACATCCGCATGTTTTCATTTCCCGCAGAAAAAGGAGAAATTATGGTTGAGAAGCCTGCTGTGGCGAGCTCCAAGCGCCTTTACGCCAGCATTCTTATCCCTGCCCTGATCGCCAGCATTATCATGTGCGGGCTCACCTACTATTATTCCATCACGGAGAGGCAGCGGATCATGGACGAGACCATCATGGACTACGCGGAGATGGTGGCCACCATGCCGCCCGTCGTGCGGATGGTCGATACGGGAGTCATCGACCCGGAGGTGACAGCCTTCCTCAGGCATATGGAGGAGACCACGCGCCAGATCGACGTCCTGGTCATCTGCGACAGCTCGAGCAGGCGCTACTACCATACGGACGGGACGAAGGTGGGAAAGACTTTCGTCGGCGGAGACCAGGCGGATATCCTTCAGGGGAAGGAGCCTTATATATCCAGTGCTGTCGGCACCCTGGGGCCGCAGCGCCGGGCCTTCTTTCCCATCCGAAGCAGTGAGGGGACCATCATCGGTTTTGTCATGGCCTCGGTCCTCAATGAGACCATCGACTCCCTGCGGGCGAGGATCGTCACCGCCTATCTCCTCATCCTGGCGCTCATCCTGGTCATCTGCCTCCTCACGGCCCAGGCATTTCACAGCCGGCTCAAGAAGACTCTGCTGGGTTACCAGCCCGAGGAGCTTGCGACCATGTATATTGAGCGCGCGGAGGTCCTGGATGCACTGGAGGAGGGCATTTTCGCCATCAACACGGACGGGGAGGTCATCCTCATGAATCAGTCCGCCAAACGGATGCTGGACCTGCCGCCTGCCACCAGGACCGAGGGCCGTCTTCTGACCGAATATTATCCCCAGACCAGGCTTCCGAACACTGTGAAGACCGGCAAGGCCGAGTATAACATCAGCTTTGTCATCGGCGACCGCAACATCATCTCCTCACGGATCCCGATCCGGGAGGGGGATAAGATCGTCGGCGCCGTCTCGATCTTTCGCGACAAGACCACTGTGACCCGGCTGGCCGACCAGCTGACCGGCGCCAACCATATGGTGGAGACACTCCGGGCTTTCAACCACGAGTTTGTGAACCGGCTCCACGTCATTCTGGGACTCATGGAGCTCAGGGAGTGGGACAAGGCCAGAGACTATATCCTGAACACCACGCTTGTGTCCTCTCAGGCCATCAGCGATATTCAGCACCGGATCCCCGTGGAGAGCCTGGCTGCCCTTTTCATCGGCAAGCTTGTAAAAGCCAATGAGCTGGGAATCACGCTCACGCTGAAGAGCGACAGCTACTTTTATCCCAAATCCCGGGACCTGCCCTCTGACTGTTGGATCACCCTGGTGGGCAACCTGGTGGAAAATGCCTTTGACGAGCTCAACAGCCACGACTACCCGGTCAAGTCGGTCGAGGTCGGCATTTACTCCGAGGAAGAACATACCACCATTGTCTGCGACGATACGGGCGGCGGGATTCCCGAGGAGATCCTCTTCCGCCTTTACGATTCCCACACGACCACCAAGGGCGAAGGCCACGGCAGCGGCTACCATCTGATCCGGGAGATTGTGGACCAGTATGAAGGGACCATTCATATAGACACGGAGCCCGGAGAAGGGACGTCCGTGGAGATCATTCTGCCTGTGTGAGCAAAGGAGCAGCCATGTACCATCTTATAATGGTGGAGGACGATCCCATGGTCGCCTCCATCCACCAGTCATACCTGCAGAGCTATCCCGAATTCGAGGTGGACGGTTTTTTTTCCGGCGGCAAGGAGGCAATCTCCTTTCTGGCCACTCACCCGGTCGACCTGGCCATCGTGGACTACTATATGCCGGAAATGAACGGCCTCATGTTCCTCCGTGCCCTGCGTGAGCGTCATATGAGCACCCAGGTGATCATGATTACCGCCGCGGCGGGAGCGGATACCCTTTACGAGACCATGCAGTACGGCATTCTCGACTATATTGTAAAACCCTTCACCAGGGAGCGGTTCTCTGAGGCCATGGTAAAATTCCGCAATACCCGGGAGAAGCTCCGGACCTCCGGCAAGCTGTCCCAGGCGGAGATCGATGAAATCATGAATGCGGGGAAAAGCAGCGCCCGGGCCGCTGTAGAGATCCCCAAGGGCATCCAGGAGGGCACACTGAACCTCCTGAGAGACTATCTTAAGGCCCACCGCGACACATTTCTGTCCTGCAACGAAGCCGCAAGCGCCCTGGAGCTGTCGCGGATCACAGTCCGCCGCTACATGAATTATCTCCTGGAGAACAAGGAGGTCACGAGCCGAATCGACTACACCACCGGCGGCCGCCCCTCCATCCTCTACCGGCTCCAGAGGTGACGGCGGGAAATGAAACCCCGGCCCCGTCTCTCTGTCCGTAGCATAAAAGAATCCTTCGTTCCGAATAGACTTGCCTCCCCCGGTACACGAAGCGAATCCCTTCTCAGGGGCAGGCTGCACCCGCTGACTTCGTCTCACCCTCTCAGAATGATTACGAAAAAAGGAGCTCCCCACCCGATGGAAGGTTGGAGAAGCTCCTTTTGTGTGTCGGCGGCAACATTCATTGAATGTCCGAAGTGCAGGGGATGTGATCGGAGAAAATGAATCGGGCAGGATGCATTCCGCACACTGCCCGATGATACGTCTGTTCGTCACTTCCCGACCGCCGTCAGACCTGCTTTTCCGGCAGGGCTTCCGGCTTTTTGGGCTTGCTGTCATGGATCAGATCCCAGGCCTTGATGGCCAGCTCCGGGACCAGGTCGTAGGCAATCATGAGATCGCCGTTCTTCATGGCCAGCGTCTTCCGGTTGATGGGGATGTAGGTGAGGTCCGACTCTCCCGATTTGGCCGGGGCCTTCTTCAGGAAGACCTCCCAGGCTGCTTCGGCCAGTGCTTCGGCCTCCGGAAGTGCTTCGGCCTCCTTCTTGTGACGGATGGCATTCCCGAAGGCCTGGTAGATGCCCAGGCCTCCGCAGACGATGGCTGCAAAGCCGACAAGGCCGATCACGCGGACCCGCTCAAGAAAAATGAAAGCCACCAGGATTCCGGCCAGCAGGATACCGCCGTAGATGAGGACGTCGCGTCTGACCGTTCGGGCGATATTCAGCTTGTCGCTGAGCTGTTTCCTTGCGCAGTCCCTGCAGACAGCCGATTCCGTGAATCGGCCCAGGGCCTGGACCTTGCGCTCTCCAGTCATTTCCCGAAGGGGGAGGGTCTGGACCTCCAGGGCCCGGAAGCTGTATTCGGCTTCAGCGCCGCACGAAATGCATTGGTTCTTTGCAGCCATGTTATCATTTCCTTATAGCTGTGTGGAGAAATGTCGGAGCGGGATCAGAGCATGCCGCCCATGAGGGAGAGCATCAGGGATCCGAGCAGAAGGATGATGGCACCGCCGAGACGGGAGGAGATCTGCGCGAAGGGCATGAGCTCCATACGGTCCGCAGCGGAGAGAACGGCGACGTCGCCGGTGCCGCCCATGTTGGACATGCAGAGGCCTGCGGTGATACCGGCTTCCAGCGGATAGAAGCCGACGAGCTTGCCGATGAAGGCAGCGCCGAAGAAGGCGGAGAAGCAGGTGATGCCGCAGAGCAGGAGATAGGTCAGGGAGAAGCTGTTGACGACCTGGGCGATATCCAGATAGCACATACCGATACCGACAAGGAGGACGTTGGTCAGGTTCTTCATGATGAACTGGAACCACTGGTAGCAGGCGACCTCGACCTTCTCGGGCAGGAATCCGCCGATCTTGAAGATGGCGACCGTGATGATCATGAATGCGTAGCCGTGGATGGTGACGCCGGGGACCAGCTTGGTCCAGATGTTGCTGCAGATGAAGCCCCAGGCGAAGAAGGAGCCGGAGACCAGGAGGCCGACGCCGAGGTTGGTAATCTTGATGTCATCGCGCTTCTTCTGCATCTCGGGGCTGATTTCGAGCTCCTTGGGATCCACGGTGCCGGACTGCATGAGCTGTCCGTTGCCGTTCCAGTCGCCCTTCAGGACCTTGGAGAGGATACCGGCGATGACGATGGAGATGGCGTTGCCGATGGCGACGGCCGGTGTCATGATGGAGATGGCCTCGTTGGCCGTCATGGTGCCGGATGCCTCGAAGATCTTGGAGAGCGGTGTCGCACCTGCGCCCATGCCGCCGCCCATGATGGGAAGGGCGATGAGGAGGAGGGCCTTGACGGCGCCGAAGCCGGTGATGGCGCCGAGGCCGGAGCAGAGGATGAAGGCCAGGATCAGGCCGCCGAAGATGGCCGGGAAGTATCTGGCAGCCGCCTTCATGAGAAGGGTGCGGTTCATGCCGAGGATGGAGCCGGTGATCAGGGCCGCGATGTACCAGTCAAGGAAGGCACCGGTCGGCTTGAAGAAGGTGTTCATGCTGCCCACCAGATCGAAGCCCTTCAGGATATTGATGTTGTAGACGATGGTCCCGTCCTCCAATGTCTCGATGGCCATGGGGATGAGCTTGAAGTAGACGAGCAGGGCGGAGCCGAAGATGACGACGATGGCGCCGCCGCCCAGGTAATCCTTGATGATGGGCGTCTTGTTGCCGATCAGGTTGAAGACTTCGCCGACGATGATCATGAATACGAAGCAGCCGGCCATGCCAGCGGGCAGGGTGCCCAGATAGGTGGCGGCCATGACGATCACGGCGCAGATGATGAACCACTTAAGAGGAAGGTTAAATAAGGTGAAACCTTCTTTGTTATCTGCCATAATTAGCCTCTCTTTCATTTATAAAACAAATAATGCAAAGCCCGGGCAGCCGGGGCGGTCAGGCTGACTGTAAGCCCCGGCGCCCTTGTATTACTGAAAAAACGTGCGGACCGGGATAGGGGGCGCCGCTCAGATGCGGGCAACTCCGCTGTCCCTGGCGGCCTGGGCGACGGCGGCGGCGACAGCCGGGCCGACTCTCTTGTCGAAGGCCTTGGGGATGATGTAGTCGGCGTTCAGCTCCTCGTCGGAGATGAGGTCGGCCAGGGCCTTGGCGGCAGCCATCTTCATCTCCTCGTTGATGTCGCTGGCTCTCACGTCGAAGGTGCCTCTGAAGATGCCCGGGAAGGCCAGAACGTTGTTGATCTGGTTCGGGAAATCGCTGCGGCCGGTGGCGATGACCTTGGCGCCGCCCGCCTTGGCGTCATCCGGGAAAAT
>CACXEL010000148.1 GCA_902766655.1 uncultured Lachnospiraceae bacterium
CCGGCAAGGCGGACCTGAGCTGGGAGGACTACTCCGAGCCCTTCACCAACGGCCTGGACATCGTCGGCATGAACTATATGGAAGACAAATACCTCAGGGACCACGAGCTCTTCCCGGAGCGGGTCATCCTGGGCTCCGAGAATTATCCCAAGGATATCGGCAAGCGCTGGCCTCTGGTTGAAAGTAAGCCCTACATCCTGGGCGACTTCACCTGGACGGCCTGGGACTACATCGGCGAGGCCGGCATCGGCAACGCCTTCTACGTCACGGAAGACGATCCGAGAGTCGGACAGGGCCCCTTCGCCTTCTTCAACGAGCAGAACGCCTTCCCCTGGCGGCTGGCCAACGACGCCGACATCGACCTGACCGGCCGGATCCTGCCCCAGGGCTGCTACCGGAGCGTGGTCTTTGGCTCCAAAGCCACCCACATTTTCTCCTATGATCCCGCTGTCTACGGCCTCCTGGAATTCCTCTCTCCCTGGGGCTTCCCCGCGGTCCAGAAGAACTGGAACTGGAAGGGAAATGAAGGCAGGCCCGTGACTCTCCTCGTCATGAGCCGCGCCGAGGAGGTGGAGGTCCTGGTGAACGGAAAGTCTCTGGGCCGCAGGAAGGCCGGCGAGACGCCCGCACCGGAGGACATGCCCTGCATTTTCACCTTCCCGGCCGTCTACGAGCCCGGCGAAGTGATCGCGAAGAGCTTTGACGGCGGGGAGGAAATCTCCTCAGACGTCCTTAGCACCACCGGCGAGCCGGCCTCCCTCTTTGTGAGCCTTGACAAGGATTCCCTCAAGGCGGACGGCAAGGGCCTCGTCTACGCCTCCGTTGAGGTGACGGACGAGGACGGGAACCTGGTCCCCGACGCCGCAGTGGCTCTCAAGGCCTCCGTCACAGGCGCCGGCAGCCTCATGGGCTTCGGCAGCGCCAACCCGATCACGGACGAGAACTACACGTCCGGCAGCTTCACCAGCTATCGCGGCGGCGCCCTGGCCGTGATTCGCGCCGGCTACGAGCCCGGCACGGCGGTCCTGACGGTGGAGAGCGAGACCATGGGCAGCGTGACCGTGGAGATCCCGGTGGAGTGATGCCCTTTTCCACCCCTGGTTTGTTTTCATTTTTTGCGTGGACATCCGGGGAAAATAACAGTATAATGTGTCTTACGCATAAAAAATGTGTGAGGAGATAATACAATGGAAAGCTTGACTCTGGTCAGAGACTTATTTAAGGACACAGACAAATACATCGACAGGACCGTCAAGGTGGGCGGCTGGGTGCGCAGCATCCGCGACTCTAAGACCTTTGGCTTTATGGTCATCAGCGACGGCTCTTTTTTCACTACCCTGCAGGTCGTTTTCCACGACAGGATGGACAATTTTCAGGAGATCTGCAAGCTGAACGTCGGCTCCGCGGTCATCGTGACCGGTCAGCTCGTCGCGACGCCGCAGGCCAAGCAGCCGTTTGAGATCCAGGCGGACACCATCGAGGTCGAAGGCACTTCCACGCCGGACTACCCGCTGCAGAAGAAGCGCCATTCCATGGAGTTCCTGCGCACCATGCCGCACCTGAGGCCGCGCACCAACACCTTCCAGGCCGTCTTCCGCGTCCGGTCCCTCATCGCCTACGCCATCCACAAGTTCTTCCAGGAGAGGGACTTCGTGTACGTCCACACCCCGATCATCACGTCCTCCGACGCCGAGGGCGCCGGCGAGATGTTCCAGGTGACCACCCTGCCGCTCGATAAGCTGCCCCGCCTTGAGGACGGCAGCATCGACTACAGCCAGGACTTTTTCGGCAAGATGACCAACATGACCGTTTCCGGCCAGCTCCAGGTCGAGCCCTTCGCCCAGACCTTCCGCAGCGTATACACCTTCGGCCCCACCTTCCGCGCCGAGAATTCCAACACTGCCCGCCACGCGGCCGAGTTCTGGATGATCGAGCCGGAGATCGCCTTCGCGGACCTTGCGGACGACATGGCCCTCGCCGAGGACATGATTAAGTTCATCATCAACTACGTTCTCGAGAACGCGCCGGAGGAGATGAACTTCTTCAACACCTTCGTGGACAAGGGCCTGATCGAGCGTCTTCAGCACGTGGCAAACTCCGACTTCGGCCGCGTCACGTATACCGACGCCGTCAAACTTTTGGAGGAGAACAACGACAAATTCGAATACAAGGTTTACTGGGGCTGCGATCTGCAGACCGAGCACGAGCGGTATCTCACCGAGCAGATTTTCAAAAAGCCCGTTTTCGTCACGGACTATCCGAAGGAGATCAAGGCTTTCTACATGAAGCTGAATCCGGACGGAAAGACCGTTGCCGCTGCGGACTGCCTGGTTCCCGGCATCGGCGAGATTATCGGCGGTTCCCAGCGTGAGGACGACTACGATAAGCTTGTTAAGCGCATCGAGGAGCTCGGCATGAAGAAGGAGGACTACGGTTTCTACCTTGACCTCCGCAAATACGGCTCCGCCCGCCACGCAGGCTTCGGTCTCGGCTTTGAGCGCTGCATCATGTACTTAACGGGCATGAGCAACATCCGCGACGTCATTCCGTTCCCGAGAACCGTAAACAACTGCGAGTTATAAAAGATGTGATTACTGGGATAGAGCCCGGACGCGAAAGTCCGGGCTCAATTCAGAAAATTAAGGTGAAAGCATGTTTGAAGTGATTGCCGAGTATTTTTCGTTTCCTTTCGTGCGGTACGCGTTCTTCGTCGCCGTCATGATTGCTTTAAGCTCCGCGCTTTTAGGGGTGATTCTTGTGCTGAAGCGCTTCTCCTTCATCGGAGACGGGCTTTCCCACGTGGCCTTCGGCGCAATGGCCATTGCGACCGTACTGAAGCTTACGAACAACCTCTATTTCGTGTTCCCGATTACCATTGCGGCGGCAATTCTGCTGCTTTGGACGGGGCAGAACAAAAAAATCAACGGTGACGCTGCCATCGCCATGATCTCTGTGGCCGCCCTCGCCGTAGGATACCTCGTGATGAACGTGGCCGGAACCTCCGCCAATGTATCCGGCGATGTGTGCAGCACTCTCTTCGGCTCCACATCCCTTCTTACGCTGACCTCGTCGGATGTGTGGCTTTGCTTTGCCATGTCCATCCTGGTGATCGTCGTTTTCATCGCATACTACTACAAGATTTTCGCTGTCACCTTCGACGAGACCTTCGCGAGAGCCACCGGCCTTCGCACCTCGGCGTACAACCTTCTGATTGCCGC
>CACXEL010000149.1 GCA_902766655.1 uncultured Lachnospiraceae bacterium
ACCATGACAGTCTCCGCTCCCTCATCGATCAGGGTCTTGTAGACCTTGCCGTAGGACTTGTCCCAATCCTCACGGCTCAGAGAGTTCACGCTGGTCAGGATGTGCTGGTCGCGCTCATCGACGCCGTCACCGGGGAAGTGCTTGATGCTGACCGCAACGCCAGCCTCCTTGGCACCGCGCATGTAGGCGCTGCCGCAGGCGATGACCCGGTCGACGTCGCTGCCGAAGGTCCGGACGTTGGTGATGGGATTGTGGAATTCATAGTTGATGTCGACGATGGGGGCGAAGCTCCAGTTGAGGCCCAGGGCCGCGCCTTCGGAGCAGGCCGTGAGACCCATGCGGTAAGCGTTCTCCGGGTCGTCCGTGGCGGCAACTGCCATCGGCGCGCCGAAGCTGGTGCCCTCAATGGCCAGTCCGTTGCCGCCGCACTCGGTGTTGGCGGCGAGGAGGAGGGGAATGGGTGCCATTTCCTGGATCGTCCGATGGACCGCCTGGATATAGGCAGCCGGACCAGGCCTGTACATAAGTCCGCCAATGCCAAGATCGCAGAGCAGATGATGCAGAAGCCCCGGGTCATCGGAGAAACCCATCGAGCAGAAGACCTGACCGGCTTTTTGTTCAAGTGTCATCTCGGCCAGGGTATCCTTTACCCAGCCGATCGCTTTGTCATCGAGACA
The DNA here is from genome assembly GCA_902766655.1 of uncultured Lachnospiraceae bacterium. Classification (GTDB taxonomy): domain Bacteria; phylum Bacillota; class Clostridia; order Lachnospirales; family Lachnospiraceae; genus Chordicoccus. The sequence continues at coordinate 678 of CACXEL010000149.1, forward strand.
GAAGGGAATTGCCTTAAGATCGATCATTTCTAGCGTTCTCCTTTATGATAGTCTGGTCATCAGCCTACAGTTCCAGTGTATCAACGGATCGGACCACTGTCAATCTGCAGAGTCAGGCTGGCAGGATCCAGGTCCGATGTTTTTCCGACTGTGCGCATGCTGCTTTCGCAGGATCCTTCAACCGCCACCCACTTAACGGGCAGCTCATTTCGATTGCCCGCACAGCCGCAGACAATACTCAATCGGCCAAAGTCATCTCTGAAAAATGGTCCCCCGGCATCTCAGCCAGGGGACCATTCTCAGATCCGGGACCTATGGTCTGTTCATTCTCTTACTTGGCAGCTTTCTTCCTGCGAAGGCTCCTGAAGAGCAGGAGCTCAGCGAGAAGGATGACCGCCGCGACGCCCAGGTCGACGCCCAGGAAGAGCTTGGTCATCTTGTCCATACCGCCGCCGGCGCCGGCATTCTCATAGTAGCCGGAGTTGACGATGGTGTAGAGGATGTTCTTGCAGGCCTTGCGCATGGCGATGGTGGCCGTGGCGGACTGGTCGGTCAGCTGGTTGGTCGGCGCGGAGGCGAAGCCCAGCATCAGATCGTTGCCGCTGCGGATGCAGTGGTCGGTGATCTGGTAGCCGTAGGAGCCGTTGTAGTCGGTCTCGACCATGCCCACGAAGCCCCATTCGTCGCGGAGGACCGTGTTCAGAAGATTGGGGTTGGCGCAGGCCGGGATCGTGCCGGTCCAGTTGAAGGCGGACATGGCTGCCATGGGCTGGCCGTCGTTGTAGCCCTTGACGCAGAGCTCGAACGGCTTCAGGTAGATCTCACGGATGGCCTGCTCGGAGGCGTAGGTGAGAAGGATGGAGCAGCGGTTGCCTTCCTGGTCGTTGGTGGCGAAATGCTTGATGTAGGGGTAGACACCCTTGGTGGCAGCGCCGTTGCACTCGTAGGCGGCGATGTAGCCGGCCAGGACGCCGTCCTCGGAGTAGTACTCGAAGTTACGGCCCGCAAAGGCGGAGCGGTGGGTGTTCATGGCCGGGCCATACCAGCCGAAGTTGTTGGCATCCTTGTACTCCTGGCCCATGGCGACGCCCATGTCGTAGATGAGCTGCTTGTTCCAGGTCATGGCCATGAGGGTCTCGGCCGGGTAAGCGGTACCGTAGGCGCCGGTGATGAAGTTGGACAGGCCTGCCGGGCCGTCGCAGTCGCTGGTGCCGACCTTGCCGACGGACGGGATGGCCGCTGTCTGCCAGCCGCCGAGGTTGATCATGAGGGACATGTCGTCGTAGCTGAGCTGGTCAAGAAGAGCTTCCCAGGAGGCATCGTTGATGTCCACGCCCCTGTAATCGGCCAGGGTGAGATTGCCGGAAGCGCCGACGGTCGGCATGACATCGTCCGCCTTATCGTAGGCGGTCGGATCATAGCCGGCTACGGAGTTCATTTCCACAGCGGCCCTGGTCTCGTCATCCATGACGTAAGCGGCCTCCGCCGGGGCAGCGGTGGCTTCGGCATAGTTGGCAAAACCGTCAGCTCTTGAGAGCTGTGTAAAGGTGCTGCGCGTATAGTCCTCGAAGACGTTGACTGCGGTGATGCCGTCGGAGCTGCGGCCGTTCACGCTGTAGTCGATGTCGGCATCGACTGTGAAGGTGGCCTCATCGACGGCAGTGTGGGAATCCTCACGGACGGAGACGGTGTATTCACCGGCCTCAAGGATGTAGCCGCCGCCGCTGATCTTGATACCCTCGGAATCATAGGAAGCCATGTCTTCCTTGGGGATGTTGAAGCTGACGGTCTGGGAAGCACCGGCGTCGAGGAGGTCGGTCTTCTCGAACTGAATCAGGTTGACGGAAGCCTTCTCGATGCCGCCGTTG
>CACXEL010000150.1 GCA_902766655.1 uncultured Lachnospiraceae bacterium
ATCAGCGTCAGCTGGACCGGTGTGAAGCCGGTGAAGCCGTCAAAGGCGATCACCGCCCCGTCAAGAAGCTTCGATCTGTCGGCCACCCTGGCCAGAACGTCCGGGACCTCCTCGGCCGTCATGAAGCCGTGCTCCTCCATATAATCCATGAAGCCCTGGTAGACCGTCCGGATATCCCTGAGCTTTAAGTCGAGGAGCGACGGCGTCTCCCCTTCCATGGACGCGAGCTTCTCCGGGGAAATGCCGTAGAGCAGGAGCTCCGAGATCATGGACTTCATTTCCGCCAGGTTGCCGGGCCGGGTCAGGGTCTCGCCGAGAAAGCCCAGGCTCTTCCTCCGGTCAATGGCCACCTTGGTCAGGACAAAGCTCTTGCCGATCTCCTGGAGGAGCTGGCGGTCGGACAGGCCGACCTCGTCGAAGACCCGGTGGGCCAGACGCTCGAAGGAGAGGACGTCTATATTGAAAATGCCATGGTTGGGGTGCAGGGCCACCAGCCGGCTGGTGGAGGCCATATTGTACTGCTCCGGCACGATGATGAGAAAGCTGCGGCGCGGTTCCCTCAGAGACCTTTCAATGATCTCCCGATAGAGGGCTGTGCTTTTTCCGCTCCCGGAGCCGCCGAAATAATAATGCAGAGCCATAGTATTCCTCCCTGAAAATGCAGACACTTGTCCTGCCCCGCAGGAAAAGCGTCTGCCCGTTATGACATCCGTCATGCCGCGGGCATGCCATGAATTCCATGTCACATGCCGTTGCCCGGCACCTGGCCCCTTTTTGTCTGACCAGGGAACCTCGGCACAACATGCCGTTGCCCGGCCGCCTGCGGGTCTTACACCTCTTCATCCTCAGACAGCTGGTCCTCGGCTTCCCCGGCCTGGGGCAGAAGACTCTCCTCTTCCTCGTCACCGAGCAGCCTGTCCGCCTCCTGCACGTCGATCTCTCCGACGCGGCGCATCCTGTTCCGGATGATCCTGGCCCTGTTCTGAAGCCTCTCCGTCTGGCTCTGGGCCTCCTGAAGCTTCTTCCGGGTCTTCCCGATCTCCTCATCCATCCTTGCGAACTGGGCCTTGACCGCCTCCAGCAGCTTCATGACCTCCACGGACTTCTTCGAGAGCTGCACGTTCCGGAAGCCCACCTGGAGGGAGTTGAGCAGGGCCGTGACGGTGGTCGGGCCGGCCACGATGATGCCCATGTTCTGGCACCGTTCGGTCAGCCCCTCGATCCTCAGGACCTCCGCGTAAAGCCCCTCCGTGGGCAGGAACATGATGGCGTAATTGGTGGTGCGGGGCGGATTGATATACTTGTCACGGATGGTCCGCGCCTCCTCCAGGATCCGGCCCTTGAGCTCCCCGGTGGCAGCCAGGAGCTTCTGGCTGTCCCCCACGTCCGAGGCCTCCGCGATCCGATTATATATGTCGGAAGGGAACTTGGAGTCGATCGGCAGGTAGACGATCTCCCCCGACCCGTCCTGGGCAGGGAAACGGATGGCGAACTCCACCCGGTCGTCCGAATTCTTCCTGAGCGCCACATTGACGTCGTACTGGGTCCGGGTCAGCGTCTGCTCCAGGATCCGCCCCAGCTGGACCTCTCCCCAGGTACCCCTCGTCTTCACGTTGCTCAGCGTCCTGTTCAGCTCGCTCACGCCCCCGGACAGGGCCTGGAGTTCGCCCAGGGACTGGTAGAGCCGCCCGAGCTGGTCGCCCACGGCCCTGAAATTCATGTCCAGCCGCTCATTGAGGGTCCTGTCCAGCTTCTCGTCCACCACACCCCGGATCCGGTCCAGGTGCTCGGCGTTGGAGGCCTGCAGGCGATCCACCGACTCTGTCAGGGTCCGGACCATGCTGTCCTTCATGCCCGTCAGGGTCTCATTCTGCAGACTGGCCGCCCTGAGGAGCTGGTCCGACTGGCTCCGCATGCCCTCCCTGAGGGAGACGTTGACCTCGGACCGGACGCCGGAGAGTCCGTCGCTGATCTCGTCGCTCATCTCCCGAAGGTCGTCCCTGACGTCCTCCCGCACCTCCCGAAGACTGGCGCTGACCTCCTCGCGAAGGCGGGCGTTGAGCTCTGTGTTTATTTTCATGGAGGCGTCCAGCTGGCTGCGGACGCCGACCAGCTCATCCTGGAGCCGCTCAACGTCCAGATCTCTCCCCGCCAGTATCTTTATGAAAATGACGACCAATAGCGTCACCACGAGGATCAGCAAAACGATAATGATTCCAAACTGCCAGCCGGCCATGGGCAAGCCTCCTTCTCGCATAACTTTGTCCTCCCATTATAGAACATTAGTTCGCAAATTACAACACTAAAAAAGAGCACCTTCCGGCAGAAAGTGCTCTTTCGACTATGATGCTCTTTTTTGGCAGGGACAGCTGCTTTTCGCTCCCGCGGACAGCATGCCCAGGAGGTGGATCAAAGCTCGCAGTTCCTGACTGTCCTCGGATAGGGCTCCACGTCGCGGATGTTGGCCATGCCCGTCATGTACATGACGCACCTCTCGAAGCCGAGGCCGAAGCCCGCGTGGCGGGTGGTGCCGTACTTGCGGATGTCCAGGTAGTAGCCATACTGGTCGAGGTCCATGCCCAGCTCCTGCATGCGGGCGAGGAGCTTGTCGTAGTCCTCCTCGCGCTGGGAACCGCCGATGATCTCGCCGATGCCCGGGACCAGGCAGTCCATGGCCGCGACGGTCCTGCCGTCCGGGTTCAGCTTCATGTAGAAGGCCTTGATTTCCTTCGGGTAGTCGGTGACGAAGACCGGGCGTTTGAAGATCTGCTCGGTGAGGTAACGCTCAT
>CACXEL010000151.1 GCA_902766655.1 uncultured Lachnospiraceae bacterium
CCCCTCCTTATAATTTCGTAATAATGGACGGTTCCGCGGTCGAAAATCAAAGATTTTCGAACGCGGAACCGTCCCTTATTACGAAAAAGGAGCGTCCCTCCCTCTCATTCCAGTCAGATTGTTACTTCATCTCTCCCTGCTGCCTTGCGGAGCGCGTTGAACTCCTTGAGGAGCTTCGCTTCAGCCTCTTTCTCCGCCTTTCTCTTCTCCGGAGTCAGGGCCTTGACCCTTGCCTCCTCCCTGGCGGCGGCTTCGGCCTGCTTCTTCAGCTCGGCCTGGTAGGCTTCCTCGCCTTCCTCGCGGCGGATCTTCTCCTCGGCGGAAATGTACTCCCGATGCTCCGCCCTGGCGGCTGCCTTCTGGTCAGCCACGATCGCGATGTGGTCGATCTTGCTGAACTTTTCGACGCCCATGAAGAGGAAGATCAGGAAGATGCCGGCGTAGCACAGCGTCTCACCGCCGATGAAGACCCAGGGCATGGCTGCGCGGAGGGCTTCATTTGTCTGGAGCGTGGAGACGTCATAGTTCACAGCGCTCAGGACGCCGTTCAGAACGCCGGTGGTGAGGCCGGTCATACCGGCCATGATCGCGCCGTAGATGGTCATGGACAGGCCGTCCGTGCGAACGCCGTGGATTGCTTCCTGGTGGTCAAAGATGTCCGCCAGCAGGGCCAGCGACAGATACATGGCCGGCGTCGAGCCCAGGGCCTTGATGACGAAGGAGACCGTGACGACGATGAAGCTGTGGGGATTGATCATGCCGATCACACCGCCGACCACAGCCATGACGGCGCCGGTCAGGATGGCCTTGCCCTTGCTGCCCAGGATGTTGGCCAGCGGGAGGGCGATCACCATGCCGACGGCGGTCGGGACGGCGCCGATGATGGCCAGCGTTCCCTGGAGCTGGCCGCCGTAGGCCACCGTGTAGTTGCCCATGGCGTCAGCGAACATGGCCGTGCAGAAATAGTTCTGGGACACGTTCTTGATCATGCCGCCGAACTGATACAGGAAGAAGAAGACCATCATGATGATCCAGAACCTGTCACTCAGGCAGATTTTGGCCTGCTCGCCGATGGGCAGGGCAGCCTTGGTCTCCGTGCTCTCCCCCATGGATTCCTCGGTGACGCGCTCACGGGTGAAGAAGTACTCGATGAGAACGCCCACCAGAGTGATGATGATGAGGGCGATGACAAAAATCTTCCAGTGATCGTAGGAAGCCTGCGCGTCGTAGATGGCAGCGCCGGCCTCGTCCACGTAATACAGGATCGCGCCGGCGTCATTGGTGACCGGCGTACCCTTGCCGCTCATGTCATAAACGAAGAGCAGGTTCAGGAAGAAAGGCAGGATCATGCTGGAAAGGCCCATGGCCGCCAGCATGGTCGCGTTGGAGATGGTGGCCAGAAGGCCCCTGTCCTTGCTGTTCCGGGTGGACAGGCTGACCAGGGCCGCATGCGGCGTGTAGTACATCGGGTAGGCAAATGCAAACCACAGGTTGTAGCCGATGGCGATGCAGATGAGGGCCCCCGTGTGCCAGCTCGTGCTGTCCGCGCTGTAGGGTGAAAATACGAACAGGAAGAGGAGGGCCAGGAGGCTGATGGGCACACTGACCAGAAGGAGCGGGCGGGCCTTGCCGCGGGCCGACTTGCTGCTGTCCATGAGCCGGCCCACCAGGATGTTGCCGATGACCACGAAGATCACGGAAATGACCGGCAGCCAGGTGAAGAAGGCGCTGGCCCAGCTGTTGATGTGGAGAACGTCGGACATGTACTTGTTGAAGTAGTTGGACAGGACCGAGTTGGCCAGGAGGGCCAGGGTAGGGCCGGCCAGGTAGCCGACGACGCCTTCCGGGAAGAGCGTGACGTTATTCTTTTTGATGAGGCTGGGCGGCAGCTTGTCGAAGATGCTGCCCTTGACGTTTTCTTTCATTTTCTCCCCCTAAATGTCAGGCCAGGTCGAAGGATACGAAGTCAAAGGTCCCCTTGCCCTCCAGGCTGAAGTAGAGCGCTTCCTTGTCCCCGAGGCCTTCCGGCAGCTCTCCGGTGAAACTGTCGCCCGTCTTGCAGGTCCTGACCGGGATCCGGCAGATGACGTCACCCTTCTCCTCCCTGCGGACCACGACGGCCGAGCCGTCACCGTAGCCCTGGAGGTTCACGGTCAGAGACCTGGTCTCCCGGAGATCAAAATACTTGAAGGCCACCGTGCAGTCCGTGCAGAAGTTGGACACGTACTGGTCCGGGCCTTCCTCGCGGTCCTTGCCCTTCTGGGTGATAAAGGGGCTGCCGCCTCTAGGGTACTTGAGCATGCTGAGGAAGCGAGTGCCGTTCCTGCCGTAGACGTTGCAGGCGCAGTAGGCCGGATAATGACCCTTGCCCGGGAGAGGTCCGCGGTTGAGGCCGCAGGAGGTCATCTCCGCCTGGTAGAATTTGCCGTCCTCGAAGCGGATCTCCTCGGCGCAGGCCTGGCGCGAGGACTGCTTGCGGTTGGTGTGGCGGTGATAGAAAATGTAATACCTGCCCTCGATCTCGATGAGGCTGCCGTGGGTGTTGCCGGTGTCCATGTGGGCGTGCTTCACGTCCGGAACGCCGGGCAGGCCGACGTCGCCACAGCTGATAAGGACGCCGCCGAACTCGAAGCCCTCCGTGGGCTTGTCGCTGACCGCGTAGCAGAGGTTGTGGCTGTTCAGCGAGCTGTAAATGAAATAATACTTCCCGTTGAACTTCCGCATGGAGCTGGCCTCGCCGAAGGGCTGGGGCTCATAAGGCGTGCCCTTGGCCTTCTCGCCGGTCAGAACGCCGAGATAGTTGAGCTCGTCCCCGGAAATGACGGTCAGCATGTCGCTGGTGTCGAGCTCGAACCACATGGGTCCTTCCGTCGTCGGCTTGGAGCCGTCGAGGAGGATGGGGTTGCCGCCGAAGGCGAAGCCGGTGTAGAGGTAGAGCCTGCCATCGTCGTCCTTGAGGCAGCCGGGATCGAACTGGAAGGGTTCATTTCTCTTGCCGATCGGCGTGCCGTCCTGGTACCTGACGTAGCCGTAGAACTCATACTTGCCGGCGGGCTCGTCGCAGACGGCGACGGAGATCATCTTGGTGCCGCCCATGAAATAGTAGAGATAGTAGCGGCCGTCGGGTCCGACCACCATGTCCGGTGCGGCCAGGCCGTTGGTGATGCGGTTCCTGGGCGCCGCGGGATCCTGCTCTCTCTTGAAAATGACGCCATGGTAGGTCCAGTTGCCGAGATCATCGACAGGGGCGGACCAGCAGACGTAATCGCCGAGGCAGAAGTTGATTCCGTTGAAAAGGTCATGGGAACCGTACACATAGACTCTCCCGTCCACAATGTGGGGCTCCGCGTCCGGCACATACTCCCAACTCGGGAGATAGGGGTTCAATGCGTTGACTGTCTTCATTTTCTTTCTCCTGTCGCAGATGAGTTTTCAATCGGGTGGAGGACCCGAAGCCAGTGGTTCCGGGTCCCCCTTGAGGCAGTAAGATGTCAGGCTTTTTTCACGCTGAAGAAGGCGGCGAGGCAGGCGAGGACGGCCGCGACGCCGAGTCCGCCGAGGGCATACAGGGCGCTCTGCAGGTCAGCCATGTTGGCGGCGTTGTTCTCGCAGGTCATGATGGCCGCGATGCCGTTGATGCGGGAGTTGAGGAGCGTGAGGAGGGCGAACATCAGCAGGGCGGGCGCAGCGATGGGAAGGATGTCCTTCCAGGTCGTGCGGGCTTCACCGAGGAGGCACCACACCACCAGTGCCGCGATGGCGATCACGGTGGCGGCAATCACGGCCGGGTTGGTCCCCAGGCCCTTGAAATAGGTCGTCCCGGCGTTGGTAAAGTACTGGACGAGCCCGAAGCAGGCCGCGATGACGGCCAGAGCGTTGACGATGGTACCGAATAATGCTCTTTTCATTTCAGGATCTCCTTTCATCAGTCTTTTCTGGTCCGGTAGAGCATGAAGGCACAGAGGGCGAAGAGGATCGCCGACGCGACGGTCAGGCCGGTAAAGAGGTTGTCATACCAGGTCTTCACGGACTCCAGATGCGAGGAGGCGACCAGGCCGTCCATGGCGTTGGAGTTGGCGATGGCGTAGTTCTGCATCTTCATGGCTTCCTTGAGGGCCTGCTGTACAGTGGCGTCGGCGCCTACAGTCTCCAGGTTCCAGCCGGCGTTCGGATAGTAGCCAGCGACCGCCTCCAGGGAGTTGTCGCCCGTGTTGCAGGACATCGTGATGCCGTTCTGGACGGCTTCCTTCAGGCAGACGTAGCCCGGATCCATGATGAAGTCCTCACTGATGAGGCCGTAGAAGCCGAACTCGCCGTGGAGAATGTTCTTGATGAGGCCGGTGTGGGAGTTGTCGGTGTAGACGCCGGCGCGGTTGTAGGCGGTCATGACGCCGAGGCACCTGGCGTCCTCGATGGCGGACTGCATGCAGCGGATGTCGCCCTCTCTGGCCTTCTGCTCGGTCATGAAGGGGGCCACGCCCGTGCGGTTCATCTCAGTGTCGTTGAAGCAGAAATGCTTGACGGCCGCGATCACGCCGTACTCCTGCTCGCCCACAGTCTGCTTCGCAGCCAGGAAGGAGGAGAGGACCGGGTCCTCGGAATAGTACTCAAGGTTTCTCGCGCAGTAGGGCAGTCTGTGCTGGTTGGCGGAAATGCCCCAGAGGATGGTGCAGTTGGACCACAGCGAGTAGTTGCCGACGATCTTGCCCCACTCGTAGGCCAGGTCCTTGTTGAAGGTCTGAGCGACGACGATATTGTTGGCCATGATGTTGCCCATGAAGCCGGCGTTGGGATCGTTGGCGGCGAGGACGCAGGGATCGCCTGTGGAGGCGTCCTTGGTGCCGTACTGGCCGATCGGGTAGGAGCCGAAGCCTGTCGGGCCGTCGTTCTGGATGGCCTCGGGGGATGTGATGGAGGCGATGGACTTGGTGCTGGTGCCGCCGAAAGCCGTGCGGATCAGGGCCTCGGAGAGCTCCATCTGATCGATGAGAAGGTCCCATCTGTCATCTTCCATGTCCGTGACGCCCTTTAAGTTGGCCAGGGTCAGGCCGTTCTGGGCGCCCCATGTGATGGCGCCTTCACCGCCGGTCTGGTAGACGTAGACGTCATTGTCCATGATGTCGAGCATCTCGTCGGTGGCGGTCAGGCCGCTGTAGGTCTGCGGGAAGGTGGCGGCCCAGTCGTTCCTGGAGAGGTAAGTGACGGTGCCGGGCATCCAGTAGTTGAGGTCCATGTCGGCCAGCTGGTTCTCGACAGCCGTGCCGTTCTTGGTGTGGGCGAAGGTAGTGTTGTCAAGCTTGTCCAGATTCCAGACGATGACATTCTCAGCGTTGCCGTCGGCGGTCATGCCGTCAGCGGTGGTCTTGCCCTGGGCGGCCAGGACGTTGTTGAGGGCCTCATGGGCGCCGTTGCCGACCGTGAAGTAGTAGTCGCCGTCATCAAGGATGTAGCAGCCCGTCGTGCCGGCGGCATTTTCGGAGGTGCTGTCCCAGCTGGCCATGTAGTAGAGGTCGGCGGTGAGCTCTACGGTCTCGGTCTGGCCGGGCTCGATGATGCCGGTCTTGCCGAAGTCGAGGAGCTGGATGGCGGACTTCTCTACGAGATGCTCCCTGTCATAATCGGTGTAGGGCACGGAGACGTAGAGCTGGACGGCGTCCTTGCCGGCCACGTCGCCGGTGTTGGTGACTTCCACCGTGACCTTGGCGGTCCTGGAGCCAAGGTCCACGTCACAGGCCGTGATTTTCTGCTCGAAGGTGGTGTAGGAGAGGCCGTAGCCGAAGGTGTAGGTCACTTCGTTGTCGTAGCTCCAGGCGCCGCCGGTGCTGCCGACTTCCGCTGCCGCGTTGCCCTGGCCGAGCACGGTGTCCGCGTAGCGGGTCTCATAGTACTTGTAGCCGGTGTAGATGCCTTCCGCCTCGACGATCGCGTCGTTGATGTAGGTGGCGGGGTTGGCGTTGGCCCACTGGAGGTCGCCGTAGTTCATGGCGGCCGGGCTGATGGAGTTGTCCACCGCGTAGGTGTCGGTCAGATGACCGCTCGGGTTGACGTCGCCCTTCAGGATATCGGCCACGCCGTAGAAGCCGAAGCTGCCGGGGGTGCCCACATGGAGAATGGCGTCGATGTCATCGTTGTCGGCGAGCTCATCGATCTCCATGGGGTTGCCGTTGTTGAGCAGGATGATCAGCTTGCCGCCGCTGGCCTTCTTGGACTCGATGGCGGCAGCGATGAGGCCGCGCTCGTCGTCGGAGAGGCCCAGGGGGTCAGCCTGGTTCAGGCCGTCGGCCGGGTCCACGCCGGCTTCGCCCGGGGTGTAGTCTGCATTTTCGGAGCCCGCACGGCCGATGGTGAGGATCAGCACGTTGCTCGCGTTCAGGGAGTCTCTCCAGCCTGCGTCCGCGGAGTCGAGCTGGGAGACGGAGGGCTCCTTGTCGGTGTAGACGCCGCCGACCGCCGGGGCAGTCAGGTTGAGGTACTCCATGGTGCCGGTCCAGGTGGCCACTTCGGACTTGAAGATGGCCTTGAGCCCGTCGCTGTTGTACATCTTTTTGAGGGTGTCGTTCAGGGTGAAGCCCCTGGCTTCCAGAGCGCCGACCAGATCAATGGTGTCGGCGTCGGTGCCGTGGTTCTCCGCAGCCGTCGGGCCCAGGATCGCGCCCTTGTTGGGGAAATAGGACGAGAAGCCGAGCAGGGAGACCTTGCCGGTCTCATCCGCCGTCAGGGGAAGCGCGCCGTTGTTCTTGAGCAGGACGCTGCCTTCCTCACTCATCCGCTCGCCGATGTCGGCCATCGCCGTCACCAGCTCCGTGGTGTTGGCGTAGTCGGAGGTGTAGGTGTACATTTCCGAGGTGTCGACCTCTTCGTCCGTCACGACCTTGGTGCTCGTGGTTCCCAGGAACTTGTCGATGTCGGTGCGGTGGTCGGAGACCACGGTGGTGCCGACGACGGACAAGGTCAGGACCATGGCCGTAAAGGCAGAGAGACCGCGCCAGATTTGAGATTTCCGCATTGCTTTTTCCTCCCTTTTCTTGTTATTTTGTCTCCGCCGGCTGCTTGCGGACAGCTCGGCCGCGGAGAATATTTGGTAAAAGTATATCATAAAACGAAGAAAAATCAGGGAACGTTCGTGAAATGTTCCTATAGAGCGTGAAATGCTTTGGTAAGCTCCGCCATTTCGTTTATAATAGATTCATACGGATATTATTACCTGAGACTACTTCGAGGTGAACAGAGCTATGCTTCATATTGCCATCGTGGAGGACGACGCGGAGTTTGGCAGCTGGCTGCGGGACCGGCTGTCCGACTGCTTCTCCTCCGCCCATGCAAGGGCCGAATTCGATACATTTTCCACGGGAGACGCCTTCCTGGCCATGGTGGAGGACAACTACAGCTTTGATGCGGTCTTTCTCGACATAGAGCTGCCCGGAACGGACGGGATCCTGACCGCCCGCCGCCTCTCCGCCATCCGGCCGGAGACCCTGACGATCTTCGTCTCGGGCCGGGAGGACCTGGTCTACGACACCTTTGCGGAGAGGCCCTTCCGCTTTCTCCCCAAGAGCCGGCTGGAGGAAATGCTGCCGGGAACGGTGGAAGCCCTGCTCAAGGAGCTCCGCTCCGCGCCTGCCCGGATGCTGGTCCTCTCGGACACCTTCGGGGACGTGTATTCATTTCCCGTGGACAGGATCCTCTATATCGAGGCCCGGAACAAGGACTGCCGGATCGTGACCGCCGACAAGGAGACCCTCATCCGCTGCCGCCTCATGGATATCGAGTCCAAGCTCCCGCAGGAGAGCTTCTTCAAGATCCATCGCAGCTATCTCGTCAACGCCGCCTCGGTCTATTATATCGGAAAGCAGACTGTCTCCCTGGCGAACGGGGAGGAGCTGCCGCTTTCCAGGAGCCGGGCTGAGGAGGTCCGAAAAGCATTTCTGCGCTTTGCCGGAGGATAAAAATGCAGACCCTCTATGAACTCTTCCGCCACCTCCATCTGGAGTGGACCATCTATAGCGGCATTCTCGCCTTCGGGCTCTCCCGCATATTCCGGTCGGAAGGAGTCTTCCGGAAGGCCGCCCTCTTTATTCCCGGCAGCCTGATCACGTGCGCCCTGCTCATGCCGCTGGTGAATCTCATCCCCTACACGCCCGTTTTCGCTTCCCAGGGAAGCAGCATCTGGCCCTGCTACCTCCTGTTCGCCGCCAATATGACTGTCTGGCTTGCCGTATGCTTCCGGGAGAAGGTCCTGAACGGCCTCACCTATGCCCTCTACTACCTGCTCCTCATCGTTCTGGTGAAAGGCGCCCTGATTCCCCTGTACAACGCGGAGACCTCTCTCAGCCGTTCTCTCTACATCGGGCTGGATATCGCCACGATCCTTCTTCTCACCGCCATGCTCGTCCTCGTCGCGGAACTCTTCTACCGGTACCGGATCGTCATCGAGCAGGGAAATGCAGGCAGCTACTACAGGCTGGTCTTTGTCATCCCCATCATCTTCCTCATCACCTACTCCCTCTTTGTGTCCGGAAGTGCCTTTTTCCAGATTCATCTCCAGCCGATCATCTCAGGGGTGCTGGCTTTCATCCTGCCCCTCGTCTATTACAATATGGCCTCCGGAAGCAAGGCCCTGTCGGACAGCCGTGAGCTGGAGACGGCGCTGCTGCGCACCCGCGCGGACCTGGCGCACTACCGGGGCATAATTGAGCTGGAGGACCAGGTCCGGACGGAGCAGCACGAGCTCAGGAACCGCTATCTCCACATCCGGGTCCTCCTGCACGAAAACCGCCTCGAGGAGCTGGAGAGGTATCTGGCCGAGGAGCTTGGGACCCGCATGGCCCCGCTTGAGGAGACCCCTGTCGGGAATACCCTGATCGACTACATTCTTCAAATGAAGAAAAAGGAAGCCCTCGCCTCCGGCATCGCCTTTCACCTGACCGTCTCGCTCGAGAGAAAACCCGATCTCAGCGATGAGCTCTTCTGCACGATCCTCCTGAACCTCCTCGACAATGCCATCGAGGCATCCAGATCGGA
>CACXEL010000152.1 GCA_902766655.1 uncultured Lachnospiraceae bacterium
AAGGAGGACGATATCCGGGCAGGCCGGATCGGCTCCTTCAACGGCGTCAAAGGCGCGGACCAGGTCCGCACGATCCAGAAGATTGCCATGGAGGAGTCCAGACTCGGGATTCCGCTGATCATCGGCAGCGACGTCATCCACGGCTACCGCACGGTCACGCCCATCCCGCTCGGCGAGAGCTGCGCCTGGGAGCCCTCCCTCTGGGAGCGCACCGCCAGAATCTCCGCTGAGGAAGCCGCAGCGGACGGCATCAAATGGACCTTCGCCCCCATGGTCGACGTCGCCAAGGACGCCCGCTGGGGCCGGGTCAGCGAAGGCGCCGGCGAGGACGCCCTCCTGAACGGACTTTACGGTGCCGCCAAGGTGCGCGGCTTCCAGACCGACGACCCATCCGCCAGGGACGCCATCGCAGCCTGCGTCAAGCACTTTGCCGCCTACGGTGCGGTCGAAGCCGGCCGCGATTACAACCGGGTAGACATGTCCGAGCAGAAGCTCCGTGAGGAGTACCTGCCTTCCTACGAAGCGTCCATCGCCGCCGGCGCCCTGACCGTCATGCCTGCCTTCAACGATATCAGCGGTGTTCCCTGCTCCTGCAACAAGTACCTTCTGACGGACATTCTCCGGAATGAGTGGGGCTTCAAGGGCTTCACCATCAGCGACGCCAACGCCATCGCCGAGCTCGTGAACCACGGGGCCGCCGCCGACAACGCCGAAACTGCTGCCAAGGCCATGAATGCCGGCATGGATATGGACATGACCTCCGAGGCCTACATTGAAAATATGAAGAAACTCATCGAGGAAGGCACCGTCAGCGAGGAGACCCTGGACCGCGCTGTCGCAAATATCCTGCGGGTCAAGTTCGAGCTCGGCCTCTTCGACAACCCCTTCTACATGGCAGAGGATGACCCCGAGAACCACTTCCTGCTCCCGGAATACCGTGCCCTGGCCAGGGAAGCCGCCCAGAAGTCCATCGTTCTCCTGAAAAATGAAGCCATTCTCCCCCTTTCCCGCGGCCTGAGAATCGGCCTCTGCGGCGACCTGGCCGTGAACCGCGCCGAGATGACCGGCACCTGGTCCATCAATGCGAACGGTGAGGACTGTGTGAGCATCCTCGACGCCTGCAAGGCCCAGGGTGTACCTTATTTCTACTTCAGGACCGACCTGACCTCACCGGATGCACCCGAAACCGCCTTCGATAATATGGCCAAAGAGTGCGATGTCTTCGTCGCCGCCATCGGTGAGAAGAAAGACGAGAGCGGGGAGGCGGCCAGCCGTTCTTCCATCGAGCTGCCTGAGGACCAGATTGACATGCTGAAAAAGCTTCTGGCGACCGGAAAGCCGGTGGTTGCTGTCATTTTCAACGGCCGTCCGCTGGCCCTGACCTGGGTCAAGGACAATGTCCCGGCCATCCTCGAGGCCTGGCATCCGGGCGTCGAGGCGGGCAATGCCATCCTGGACATCCTCTTCGGCGACGTGAACCCCTCCGCCAAGCTGACCACCTCCTTCCCCTACAGCGCCGGCACCTGCCCGACCTACTACGATCACATCAACACAGGCCGTCCGGGCGGAAGGGCCAAATTCACCTCCAAGTATCTGGATGCGCCGCTCACCCCGGTCTTCCCCTTCGGCTTCGGCCTGTCCTACACCACTTATGAGTACAGCGGCCTGAATGTCACTGTCGTACCCGAAGGCATCTGCGGAAGCGTCTGTGTGAAGAATACAGGCAAGGTCGCCGGTGAAGAGATCGTGCAAATCTATTTCCGCGACCCGGTGGCCGAGAGAGTCCGCCCGGTCAGGAAGCTGGCCGCCTTTGAGAAAGTAACGCTGGCTCCGGGAGAGGAGAAGGAGATTTCCTTCCTTATTAAAAAGGACCAGCTCGGCTACTGGACTTCCGGCATGCAGTTCGTCGTAGAACCCGGCGAGATCGAAGTCTACGCCGGCGGGAACTCCGTCGATACTCTGAAGGCAAGCTGCAGAATCTGAAGTTAGGAAAGAGTGGGAAAGGTTTTGAGAATCAGGGACGTACCTTTTTTCTCAAAACCCACCCCAGGAAAGGAAGACCCTATGGAACACACCATCGTAACAACCCCCCTCGGCC
>CACXEL010000153.1 GCA_902766655.1 uncultured Lachnospiraceae bacterium
GCCGGGGACGCGGCGGCCCTGATCGACCAGGTGGAGGCCTGGCAGGACCGGCTGGCCGCAGCCGGGGCTGATCTGCCTTCTCCGCATTTTATCCACGCCTCCGATGAATGGTACATCCTGGCCGGCCGCCCAATGCCGGCTGAGGAGCGTTACGACGGCTACCCCCAGCTCGAGAACGGTGTCGGCATGGTCCGTCTTCTGGAAAATGAAATCAAGGAGGCTTTGGAGGCGGGGCTTCGGATGCCCGCGGCAAGGCGCCGCGTGACGATTGCGACCGGGGTCCTCATAAGCGATTACATCCGCCGATTCGCAGACCTGGTCATGGAGGCTTATCCGGGGCTCGCGGTCCGTGTGGTGCCCATACGCAATGACTTTTTCGGGCATATGATCACCGTGTCAGGCCTCATCACCGGCCGGGACCTGATTGCCCAGCTGGACGCTGTCAGGGCCGAGTCGGAGGATCTCGACGGTGCCCTGGGCGAGGCTGTTCTCATTCCCGTCAATATGCTGAGGATGGGAGAGACGGTCTTCCTGGATGACCTCACCACGGCCGACGTGGAGGAGAAGCTCGGAGTGCCCGTCGAGGTCGTCTGGACATCCGGGGAGAACTTCGTGCGCGGTCTCCTCGGCCTTCCCCACACGGAGCTTGATGACAGGCAGATGTATGAGAGCTGGGAATAAAGCGGAGCCTGGAGGGCGGAAAGTACCGCCTGCCCTGGACCGGACAGCGGAGCCCATGAAAAGGCAGCGCTCCCTGAAAAAAGCTTTCTCGGGTACGGGGAGGATGTCTGAACTGAATCAGGAAACACTGCCGCATCTGCGGCTGATACATGGAATACAGTGCCGCGCAGGCGGCAGATAGGAGTGAGAAATGAGCAAACCGATAGCAGCCATCGTCGGACGGCCCAACGTCGGAAAGTCCACCCTCTTTAACGCCCTGGCCGGGGAGAACATCGCCATCGTCAAGGATACGCCGGGCGTGACCCGGGACAGGATCTACGCGGAGGTCAGCTGGACCGGCTACGACTTTACCCTGATCGATACCGGCGGCATCGAGCCCGAATCCAATGACGTTCTCCTGCGTCAGATGCGGGAGCAGGCGGAGATCGCCATCGAGACGGCGGATGTCATCATTTTTCTGGTGGATGCCAGGGACGGGCTGGTGGACGCGGACGCCAAGGTGGCCGACATGCTTCGCCGGTCCCATAAGCCGGTGGTCCTGGCGGTCAACAAGGTGGACAACTACCAGACCCAGCAGGCCAACGTGTATGAATTTTACTCCCTCGGCATCGGGGATCCCATCGCCATCAGCTCGGCCAACCGCCAGGGCATCGGCGACCTCCTCGACGAGGTGACCAAGTACTTTGAAATGACGACCGGCATCGACGAGGAGGACGATACCCCCCGTGTCGCCATCGTCGGCCGCCCCAACGTCGGCAAGTCCTCCATCATCAACAAGCTCCTGGGAGAGAGCCGCCTGATCGTCTCCGACATCGCCGGCACGACCCGCGACGCCATCGACACGCCGGTCAGGTGGAACGGGAAGGATTACGTCTTCATCGACACCGCCGGCCTCCGCCGCAAGAGCAAGATCAAGGAGGAGATCGAGCGCTACAGCATCATCCGCACCGTCACCGCCGTCGAGCGGGCGGACGTGGTGGTCGTGGTCATCGACGCCGTGGAGGGCATAGCCGAGCAGGACGCCAAGATCGCGGGAATCGCTCATGAGCGCGGAAAAGGTATCGTGATCGCGGTCAACAAGTGGGATGCGGTCCAGGAGAAGAATACCAATTCGACCCGCGACTACTCCCAGAAGATCCGTCAGATCCTCTCCTATATGCCTTACGCGGAGATCCTTTTCGTGTCCGCGGAGACCGGCCAGCGGCTGCCCAAGCTCTTTGAGGCCATCGACCTGGTCCTTGAGAACCAGAACCGCAGGATCCAGACGGGCGTTCTCAATCAGATCATGGCGGAAGCGGTGGCACTGCAGCAGCCGCCCTCGGACAAGGGCAGGCGGCTCAAGCTCTTCTACATCACGCAGGTCTCCGTGGTGCCGCCGACTTTCATCATATTTGTCAACGACAAGAAGCTCATGCACTTCTCCTACACACGCTACATAGAAAATAAGATCCGGGAATCCTTCGATTTCAGGGGGACGGCCCTGCATTTTATCATTCGGGAGCGGTCTGAGAAGGACGAAGGCAATAAGTGAAGTCCGGGAAGAGGGTGTTAAACATGGTTTCAGTGATTTCGAGGCTTCTGAGCCTCATGATCGGCTACGGCTGCGGCCTGTTTCAGACCGCCTATATTTACGGGCGCACCCAGGGGGTGGATATCCGGAGCCTGGGGTCCGGCAACGCCGGTACCACCAACGTCCTGAGGAATTTCGGCCGCAGAGCGGGTATTTACGTCTTCGCCGGCGACCTTGCAAAGTCCATGGCAGCCCTGCTCATTGTCTGGCTCATTTTCCGCGGGAGGTATCCGGATTCGGTCCGTCTGCTCATGACATACGCCGGGCTCGGCGCCATCGTGGGTCACTGCTTCCCCTTCTACATGCAGTTCAGGGGCGGCAAGGGGATCGCCTGCACCGCCGGCCTCATTATCGGTTTTTCTCCCATCCTGGCAATCATCGGCGTCGTGGTCTTCTTCGGCCTGCTTGCCCTGACCCACTATGTGTCCCTCTGCAGCCTGATGCTGACGCTCTCTTTCTTCCTGGGAACAGTCGTCATGGGGCAGATGGGCGTCTGGAACATGCCGCCGGCGGCTCTCTATGAGATGTACCTGGTGGTCTTTATGATCATGGCCCTGACGTGGTTCCAGCACAGGACCAACATAAAACGCCTCCTGGCCGGCACCGAGACCAGGACCTACATTTTCAAAAAGAACAGGAAATGAGACAAAAGGACCGTCTATCCCGGGCTGGGATGGACGGTCCTTTGATCTGCAGATGTATTCAGACAGACAGGAAGCCTGCGCAGGGTGCTTACAGGAGGATGCCTCCGGTCAGATCGGAGGGGATGTCGAAGCAGCGATAGCCTTCGCGGAGGTTTTCGATAGTGCTCATCTCCTCATCGGTGAGCTCAAAATCGAAGAGGTCCAGGTCCTCACGCAGGTGGGCGGGCCGGACAGATCTCGGGACGACGCTGATGCCGAGCTGGAGGAGATAGCGGAGACCTACCTGGGCGACAGTTTTTTCGTGACGGGCGGCGATCGTCTTGAGAATCTCACGGTCCAGGAATGCGCCCTGAGCCAGCGGTGCGCCGGCCTGGACTGCGATGCCTTTGCTCTGACAGAAGACCCGGAGGTCGTTGCGGCCGCCCAGGACGTGGTACTCGATCTGATTGACGGCCGGCAGGATCTCGGATTCACTCATGAGGTAGGTCAGATCCTCGATGCCGAAATTGGCGACCCCTATGGCGCGGGCGCGGCCGGAAAAGAAGATTTTTTCCAGATCATGCCAGGTATCCAGGTAGCAGCCGGGAACGGGCCATTGAATCAGATACAGGTCTATATAGTCGAGGCCCAGCCGCTCCAGGGACCGGTTGAAGGCACCCTCGGTATTGCCGAGCCGCTGTGCCGTGTTCCAGATCTTGCTGGTGATAAAGAATTCTTCCCTCGGGATGCCGGAGGAGCGGATGGCACGGCCAAGCTCCGCTTCGTTCTTGTAGGAAGAGGCTGTGTCAAAGAGCCGGAAGCCGAGAGAGATGGCTTCACGGATCAGGGCCTCCGTATCCGGGGAGTCGGGAAGCTTCATGAGCCCCATGCCGACCGACGGCATGGCCGTCCCGGAATTGAGAGTCAGATAGTTCATAAGGTGTGTTCTCCAAACAGTGGGTGGACGCGCACAAGGTTACATAACAGAACCACAGTATAATACAGATATATGAAAATAAGGATAAAGATATGTTACATTAGTTTTAAATCCCACGCCTGTCTCCGTCGGCCGGCCTTTTTGCCTGTTTTATTTGTTGCGCACGGGGGAGGGGTGATATATAATGTCCGCGGATGTATCATTATATCGGATAGTAGAGTAGGTTCTGCGCGTTAAGTGCCATGTGTATGGGATGTCGACCATGGACGAAGCTTCCTGGGAAGCGCGGTGCAGAGCCGCGTCCGCTGCTGTTTCCGGAGAAGTGGCTTCTTCGGGGTGGATGGGCGCGCATTTTTGCGTGCTTTTTCTATGCAGTTTATTATCCACACTGCCGCAAGGCAAACCAGAAAGGAGCCGGCTATGAAAGAAATGCCAAAAGCCCGGACCGGACGGTTCACTCCGGTCGTCCTCACCTATGCGGGCGTGCTGATCGCCCTCAACATCGTTCTGTCCAAATTCATCTCGATCCCCATCGGACCCACCCTCCGGCTCTCCGTGAGCCAGGTGCCCCTGATCCTGGCCGGCCTCTGGCTGGGACCGGTCGTCGGCGGCCTTTGCGGTCTGGCCGGGGACCTGCTGGGATGTCTGATCTCAGGCTACGCCCCGAATCCCTTCATCACGGCGACGGCGGTCATCATGGGCGTTGTGCCGGCCCTCTTTGCATCCTTTATCCGGGGCGGTGTACAGGGCGGCAGTTACAGTGACCGGTTTGCCCGCCTGGGCCGGATCATGCTGGTCCTGGCTTTCTGCATGCTGATCGGTTCCCAGGGGTCCACGACAATCGGACTTTCCCTCCTCTACGGTTCGCCCTTCCGGGCGCTCTGGTTATCGCGTCTTCCCCAGTCCATCCTGCTTCTGGTCGTCAACTCGCTGCTCACGGAGCTCCTTCTTTCCCGGATCCGGGTGCCGGGGAGCCGATGAAGGGGCTGCTGATTCAGGCTCTTTTGATTGGAAAATGCTGACGGTAAGCTGCCTGATTCCTGAACAATGCATTAAATTTTGTTTACATTTCCGTAACAAAATGATAAAATCATTGTAACCTTATCGCCGCTTCGCCCATCGGTCAAAGGGAAAGGCGGTGTAGAGGGGAATGGCCTGCCGCGCCGGGAGTACAGGCGATCTAGTGCGGGCTGCTTTGCGTATCCAAATGGCCAAGCGCATCTTGAAAGGAATCAGATATGAGTAAGAAGTTCCTCCTGTCTCTCGCTGTTCTTCTTCTTGCGCTCATGGCGCCTTTCCGCGTCATGGCTGCCGGCTCAGCTGTCCCGGCCACTGCCGTGCAGGACCTTGCGACCGGCTACTATTTCATTTACTCGGGTGTCGGCAACAACAAGGTCATCAGCACCATGGATGCCAGGACCAACGGGAGTCCGGCCAAAATCCAGATCATGTCCAAGGCGGACTGCCAGCTCTTCTATGTCAGAAGGTGCGATAACGGCTCCTACGCCATTAAGTCCGTCTATGCCGGCCGGTATCTGGCCCTGAACGGCAACCAGAAGACCGACGGGACCCAGGTGACCATCCAGACCTCCAGGTCCACCAACACAGCCTACTGGTATCTGACCAAAAGTTCCCAGAGCGGGTACTATAACATCATGTCCGTGAAGGCCAGAAAGGCCCTCACTGTTGACGGCGGCGCCAACAGGAACGGCACTGCCCTCAAGATCTATGCGGCGGACGGGACCGCTTCCCAGAATTTCCGTTTCGTCAAGCTCTCCACCACCCAGACTGCGGAGAAGGAGATCGTCACGGATATCGCGACGGGTTATTACCGCCTTCAGAACCAGGCCAACAAGAGCAGGTATCTGGAGGTGGCCGGGAATTCCTTCACGCCCAAGGGCAATGTCCGGCTGGGCGTTACCAGCGGCCAGCAGGAGGCTGCCAGCATTTTCTATGTGGAAAATCTCGGCAACGGATATTATTTCATCACCAGCGCGCTGGGAGGCTACGCGCTCGACGTACCCAACGGCGCGGTGAGCAACGGGACCAACGTGCGGCAGCACTGGCCCCACAAGGATAGGTCACAGCGGTGGCTTGTGCGGAAGACCGACTACGCCGGCTTCTATACGCTGGCCCCATCCACAGGCAGGACAAAGATGCTGGATACCAGGTCCAACCAGACTGCCCTGGGCACCAACGTCATCGTAAATGAAGCCATGGGCTCCTTCACGCAGGGTTGGAAATTCGTCAAGGCCTCCGAGCCCACCGTCATCATACCGAACGGCGTATACACCATCGGAACGCAGAATTCGGAGACTTCCCTTCTGACCGTGAAGGGCGGCTCCACCAATGAGAACACCAGCATTGTCCTGGGGACGACCAATGACTCGAACTCCCAGAAGTTCACCATTCTCCGCACCAGCGGCAACTACTACAAGATCGTCAACGCCGGCAGCGGCCGTGTCCTGAGCCCCAAGGGCGGCGGAACAACGAGCGGCACGGACCTGGTCCAGGCGACTTACAACTATGACAATGGGCAGATCTTCAAGATCACCGGCTGCCGCGGCCGGTTCCGCTTCGTGAACGCAGGCAGTGGTCTCGCCATCGAGCACTATGCGGGAAGGACGACCAGCGGGACCAATGTCCGCCTGGCGACCAACCATCCGACTTTTGTCAGGCAGAGTTTCAGACTGACGGAGACGACTGTGACACTGGATTCGACGAGAGGCTACACTTATGTGACCGATTCAGCCACCAATACCAGGTTCAAGGTGGAAAAGCAGTACCTGACCGACCCGAAGGTGGGGCGGGACGTCACGGAGGAGGACTTCTTCGCGGCAGTCCTTTACACGGAGGCCGGCAACCAGGGAATTCCCGGCATGATGATGGTGGCCTACGTGATCCTGAACAGGATGGATGAGGGCATCGCTGCCTCCCAGGGGACCGGCTATGTGCCATATCCGGGAACCCTGAACATCATGATCTACCACTATGAGCAGTGGCAGGTGGCCAGGAACGGCGCCCTCACCAATGTCCTCAAGGACGTGCTTGCCGGCGAAGCGGGCTATCTGTCCAATGCCCGGCAGGCGGCGGCCAGGGCACTGGCGGGCAAGCCCATCGTGCTGACGGAGAGCGCGACACGGTACACCAGGCAGAGTGCCACGAGCAGCACCATGGCCACACTGCCGGCGGGCACGACCATTAAAAAATCCGCTTTCAAGTACAACTCTTTCATGACGCCTGCGGCCTGGAACAGGTTCGCCACCGACGGCAGACATCCCAAGTTCGCCACGGGCTACGGCGCCGGGAAGAACACCCTGATCTACAAGGGGCACGTCTATTTCATGGACGGGGAGGTCTGGTAAGGAATACCGGGTATTTGAAGTAAACTGACTGACGTCTGCAGCCGTCCCTGCGTGGGCGGCTGCATTTTCAATCTCTGCGAAAGGGCAGAGGGGAGGTATCATTGCAGGCAGCAGGAGTATTGGCCCTCATATTCGTCGGCATCGCGGTCGTCATGGGCTTTATGATCGTACAGGAGAACAGGAGACAGCGGACCGTCTTTCTGAACAGGCTCAGGAAGGCCTGGGGGAAGAAACCTGAGAGGACCGTGAGCGCGGAGGGCCTGGCCAGTATCGGTGCTCTGGCCCGGGATGAAAAAGGGCAGGATCCGGGGCGTTTTGCGGTGGACGACATCACGTGGCACGATCTGGGCATGGATGATATTTTCCGCCTGATGGACGGTGCGGTATCCTCGCCCGGTGATGAGGTCCTCTACGACTGGCTGCGGCATCCCCTCTTCTCCGCGGAGGAGATAGCCGAGCGGGATGCGCTGGTCAGCTTTTTCGGGACCCACGAGGCGGAGCGGGTCCGGGTGCAGACGGCTCTCGGACAGATCGGCAGGATGCGGCGGTTTTCCTTCTATGAATATATGACTCGTCTCAGGGGAGCGGAGGAAGTCGGCCTCGCACCGTTCGCGGCGGCCGGGCTTCTGAGCCTGGTCTCGCTGGCGACGCTCTTCATCAGACCGGTCATCGGGATCCTTCTTCTCATGGCGGCCCTGGGCATCAACGTTTCCCTCTACCTGAAGGCCAGGGACGGCATTTACCTCTATCTCTCGGGCTTCAAGTGTGTCCTGCGCCTTCTGTCGGGAGCGGAGGCGGTCGGCAAGCTTGGTATTCCCGAGCTGGCCGGCCTGACGGACCGGCTGAAGGAAGAGGGAAGGAAGCTCGCATCCATGCGCCGGGGGGCCTTCCTCGTGACCACGACCGGCCAGGTCGGCGGCATGGGCGAGGCGGTCCTCGAGTACCTGAAAATGTTCTTTCACCCGGATATTTTCAAGTTCAACAGCATGCTGCGGGATTTCCGGGGGCAGGAGGATGCCTGCATTTCCATCCTGAGGATCCTGGGGACCCTGGATGCAGCCTGCGCCGTCGCTTCCTTCCGGGCATATCTGCCCTGCTGGTGCCGGGCGGAGTTCACTCTGGAGGAAGACAGGGCGGGCGTTGACGCGGAGGGCATGATCCATCCGCTCCTCGCAAAGCCGGTCGCCAACGATTTTTCCGTCCGTGGCGGCGTCCTCGTGACGGGCTCCAACGCCTCGGGCAAGTCGACTTTCCTGAAAAATGCAGCCATCTGTCAGATCCTGGCCCAGTCAGCCGCCACGGTCCCGGCGAAAAAATGGCGTACCGGTCTCTACCGGGTCCTGACCTCCATGGCTCTGACTGATGACCTGGCGGGCGGCGACAGTTATTTCGTCGTGGAAATAAAGTCCTTAAAGCGAATCCTGGACGCGGCCACGGACGGCAATGGTCCGGTCCTCGGCGTGGTCGACGAGGTCCTTCGCGGGACCAACACCATCGAGCGCGTGGCTGCCTCAGCCAGGATCCTTCAGAGCCTGGGGGAGACCGGCAGCTTCATTCTGGCGGCTACCCACGACATTGAGCTGTCCTACATGCTGGAGGGGGTCTTTGCCAACTATCATTTCTCGGAGGAAATCAGCGGTGACGATGTGGCTTTTAACTACAAGCTGACGGAAGGCCGGTCCATGACCCGGAACGCCATCCGCCTCCTCGGTATTGCCGGCTATCCGGAGAAGATCGTCGCCGGGGCCCGCGCGGATGCGGAGCATTTCGAGAAGACGGGAGAGTGGCGCCGGGCGGACGGCAGGAGGATCTGAAAGGGAGCGGAAACACATGAGAGTGACGATTTACACGGATGGGGCTGCCCGAGGCAACCCCGAGGGGCCGGGCGGTTACGGTGCGGTCCTTCAATACACGGACACAAAGGGTCTTCTCCATGAGAAGGAGCTCTCTCAGGGTTACGAGAAGACCACAAACAACCGGATGGAACTCATGGGCGTCATCGCGGCCCTCGAGGCCCTGAACCGGCCCTGTGAGGTGGACCTCTACTCGGATTCCCAGTATGTGATCAACGCCTTCAACAAAGGATGGCTTCGAAGCTGGCAGCAGCACGGGTGGGTCAAGTCGGACAAGAAGCCGGTCCTCAACCAGGACCTCTGGCAGCGGCTCCTTAAGGCGGCCGCTCCGCACACGATCACCTGGCATTGGGTCAAGGGGCACGACGGGCATCCGGAGAATGAAAGATGTGACCGGCTGGCTACGGCGGCGGCCGATGCCATGCGGAGTTGAGGGGCGCACCCCGGGCTCGGGATGCGGAGCATCCCTCGCTGTCGGTGGCCAGAGGCGCTTCGCGCCTTGGCCACCTCGAAAGTATTGTAAAAAGCGGTCTGGTAAGCGAGCTTCCCAGACCGCTTTTTACAATACTTTTCCGGGGTGCTGACTTATTTCACGTTGCATCTTCTTACAAGATGGCATATAATACTTGCTGATTATGCCTGAGACCGGCTTTGTTCGTGGGAAAACGAGGGGCGTGTCCGATTCGGGGGCACGGCTGGCCGGGGGTGTGGTCTCATTTTCCGTCGGATATGCCCTGGCTGCGGCCGGCGGACGGGAGAGCCTTGAAGAGGGCTTTCACTTTTTTAAGATCGTTTATGTTTCGGAGGTATAAGAACATTGAAGAAATACGGCGTTAACGAGCTGCGCAGAATGTTCCTGGAATTCATGGAGTCCAAGGGACACCTGGCCATGAAGTCATTTTCACTGGTCCCGCACAACGACAATTCCATCCTGCTCATCAACGCGGGCATGACTCCGCTCAAGCCCTACTTCACGGGCGCCGAGAAGCCGCCCAGGACCAGGGTCACCACCTGCCAGAAGTGCATCCGCACCGGCGACATCGACAACGTCGGCCATACCGCCCGCCACGGCACATTCTTTGAGATGCTGGGCAACTTCTCCTTCGGCGACTACTTCAAGCGTGAAGCCATCCACTGGACATGGGAGTTCCTCACCGATGTGGTCGGCCTGGACCCCAACCGCCTCTATCCCTCCGTCTACCTGGAGGACGACGAGGCCTACAACATCTGGCGCGACGAGATCGGCGTTCCCGAGGAGCGGATCTACCGCTTCGGCAAGGAGGACAACTTCTGGGAGCACGGCGCCGGCCCCTGCGGACCCTGCTCCGAGGTCTACTATGACCGCGGCGAGAAGTACATGACCGACGAAAATGACACCCATCCCGGCAGCGACGGCGACCGCTTCATGGAAATCTGGAACGACGTGTTCACGCAGTTCGAGAACGACGGACACGGCAACTACACGACCCTCAAGCAGAAGAACATCGACACCGGCATGGGCCTTGAGAGACTGGCCGTGGCGGTCCAGGACGTGGACTCCATGTTCGACATCGACACCATCCGCGCCCTGCGCGAGAAGGTCGGCGAGCTGGCCCACAAGGTCTACAAGGAGAACGCGGCTGTCGACGTGGATATCCGCAAGATCACGGACCACATCCGCTCCGCCACATTCATGATCTCCGACGGCATCACCCCGTCAAATGAAGGCCGCGGCTACGTGCTTCGCCGCCTGATCCGCCGCGCGGCCCTGGCCGGCAGGCGTATCGGCATCGAGGGCAACTTCATGGCCGATCTGTCGAAGACTGTCATCGAGACATCCAAGGACGGCTATCCGGAGCTCGGTGAGAAGGAAGCCTTTATCCATGCTGTCCTTGCATCTGAGGAGGCTGCTTTCGGCAAGACCATTGACCAGGGTATCCGCCTGCTGGCCGACGATATGGACGAGATGCGCGCCAAGGGCGAGACCGTTCTTTCCGGCGACAAGGCTTTCGAGCTCTACGATACCTTCGGCTTCCCCTTCGACCTGACCAAGGACGTCCTGAAGGACAACGGCTTCACAGCTGACGAGGACGGCTTCGCCGCCTCCATGCAGGCCCAGAAGGAGCGTGCGAGAAAGGCCAGAAAGACCACCAACTACAGCGGCAAGACGCTGACTGTTTACGACCACCTGGATACGTCCGTCACCTCCGAGTTCACCGGCTATGACACCCTCTGCGACGAGAGCGAAGTCCTCATCCTGACCACCGAGGTCACCGAGGAGTCCACCGGCGAGGAGACCATGGCCCTGGCTGAGGGAGACCGCGGCACCATCATCACCGCAAAGTCTCCCTTCTACGCCACCATGGGCGGCCAGGTCGGCGATACCGGTATCATCACCGGACCGGAAGGCGAATTCAAGGTCGAGACCACCGAGAGCGTAGCCGGCGGCAAGATCGCCCACATGGGTGTTGCCGTGAGCGGTGTGATCCGCAAGGGCGAC
>CACXEL010000154.1 GCA_902766655.1 uncultured Lachnospiraceae bacterium
AGCACCTCTGGCCCTTGCGTAGGCGCAGGCCAGGGGAGAGAGGTCACCCAGATCGTCCACAAAGTAGATTTTCTTCAGCACGTCACTGAGGGGAAGGCCTACAGCGGCACCGGCCGGGGAAACATGCTTGAAGGAGGTGGCCGCGGGGAGTCCCGTCGCCCGCTTTAAATCCCTGACGAGCTGCCAGCCGTTCAGGGCGTCCATGAAGTTGATGTAGCCGGGCCTTCCGTTCAATACCACGAGGGGCAGGTCACCGCCGTCTGCGGCGAAGATGCGGGAAGGCTTCTGATTGGGGTTGCAGCCATACTTGAGGGCAAGATCTTTCATCTGTTCTAATTTTCCTTTCGTTGTTGCCAAAGCTGTTATTACCGGCACGGTATTACTGGTTCTTGTTGACGATCCTGGTCTCGAAGGTGCCGGTGGCCAGGTCGATGTAACGGACGAAGAGGGAGACCTTGTTGTCTTCATTCAGATTCGTCCAGATTTTCTCCGTCAGGGCGTCGATATCCCCTTCGACTGTCACGGGGATGGGCTCGCCCTCGAAGCTGGGGAGAGGATTTCCATCGTCCATATAGGTGCTGATGAAATGACCCTGGCCAGCCACTGCCGGAGAATAGGTGAAGGTGAAGCGATGGTCGCTCTCAGGATCGCCGTCGTTGCTCTTGAGGATGGAAATGGCATAGTTGAAGCTGCCGTCCTTCAGATGGATGACGCCCGAAATGCGGGGTGTGTAGTTGGGCCCGTCCGGCTCATAGCGGCGGGTCCGCAGAGACTGCTCAAAGGTGAACTGGTGGTCCAGGCCGTCGTAGATGGTGTCGGTCTGGTCGCCGTTGGTGACGATGGTCTTGGCGCCGAGCACGCGGACCGGCGCATAGATGATGAGGCTGGGGTCCTCCATCTTGGAAGGGTCAAAGGCCTCGGTGCGGATTCCGTCCCCGTCGGGGACGAAGATGCGGTTCCTGGAGTTGACGCTCCTGCCCATGATAAAGTAGGCTGCGACAGCCTTGGTGCCGTCGGCACTTCTTCCGAGCATGATGCCCCTGCCCGGGTAGGATTTGGCGCTGAGCAGTGCACCCAGATCTACTCGTTTCATCAGTATATTCCTCCTTATTCCATTACAAACGTGATAATGCAGCCGTCCACATTGTTGCCGGACACCTCGTAGGACCCCGGCGGCTCCTCGAAGCTGTCCTCAGCTGTAAAATAAACACCATACCGGCCGCTGTCGGTCTTGATTTCCAGCGGTGCGGCAGGGGATGTGTGATCCCTCAGATAATCAATATATTCCTCCAGGCAGAGGTTGTGGTCTGCCATGTAGCGGGAATGCGCCACGCCCACATAGCGGAAATGCCAGGCCTCGTTGCTGATTCCGGTGATCTGGACCTTGTCCTCGGCGTAGCGGCGCACGAAGCCGTAGTCCGCGCAGTGCTCCTTCATCCACACCGCGTTCTGACTCTCGGAGAAGCTCCCTTCGCTGCCGTCCCCGTAAATGATGCCCAGGTCCACGGCAAGCCCCGTGTGGTGCTCGCTGTAGCCGGGGTTGGCGACGAACTTTTCAGCGTAGCTCTGCCCATAGAGCTCCGCCATCTGCTGCCAGACGTTCCACTGGTAATCATACGTCCGGTAGGCGGAGGAGATGGAGGTATAGTGGGTTCCCATTGCCTCGTCGCAGGCCCGGATCATCTCATCCAGGGGTGACAGGATATGGGAGGCCACCATGAACTCCTCCTTGGAGACAGGATAGTCGTAGGACTGTTTGGCCTTGATGTTGACCAGGACAAGGTCGCTGTTGGCGTCAAAGTCGTAGTCGTATTTGCCGTTCACGAGCAGAAGGTCCCCTCTTCGGACCTGGTCTGCCGCGATGGCGATCCGTTTAGGCGCCTCCGTGACAGCCGGCGATGCGGCTTCGCTTCCCGGGGTACTCTCCGGGCCGGCCGTCTCCGAAGCGTTCGTGCCTGCTTCCGGTGTCGGGGCGGGCTTGTCTTTATTATTGAGGAGCAGGACGCCGGCTGTGACGCCCAGGACAAGGATCAGTGCAGCCATGACGGAAAAGGCCACGATCCTGCGCCGCCTCCTCCTCTGTCTGGCTCTTCGCCTGTTTTCTGATTTGCTCATAGCTTAAGTGATTGTTTCCTTCCTGATTGATGGCGGATGCGGGAGAGTATGTCAGCGACCGCCTCCGAAGAACCCGGCCATGTTGGCCAGGGGCGCCATGGCTTCCGCCAGGTTGGAGAGGGCCTCGTTGAGTGCCTCGGTGTCGATCGCGCTGACGGCTCCGTCAAGGTTCTGCAGGGTCGTCTCCAGCGTCGACAGACGGTCGATCAGGGAGGGCAGGACGTCCTCATCGATGGTGTTGATGGTCCCGTTGACGTTCTCCATGGTCGTCTTGGCGTCAGCGATGGTCGTGCCCGCACTCTCCATGAGGCCCATGAGCGAATCAATGGCCGTCGATGCATCGGCAGTCACCTTGTTGAGGTTGTCCAGCGCACGGCTGGCCTTGGGGACCACGATAATGGAGACCGCGAGAAGGACGACCAGGATGAGACCGCTGATCACAGTGTGGATCTTCTGGAGCTTCAGGCTCTCCGCCATCATTGATTTCATTTCCTCTTCATGCATGAGTTCTCCCCCTCCTTTCTCAGTCGCTGATGACCTTCACGTAGAAGGAACGCTTTCTCGGCCCGTCGAACTCACAGAAATAGATGTCCTGCCAGAGGCCCAGAATAAGGCGGCCATGCTCGACGATGACAGTCTCGGATGCACCGATGGTCGAAGCCTTGAGGTGGGCGAAGGCATTGCCATCCTCCTCCTGGTAGCCCTTGTCGGAGCGTGGGAATATCCGGTCAAGGCCGTAGAGAAGGTCGAACTTGACGTCCGGGTCCGCATTTTCATTGATGGTGATGCCGACCGTGGTATGAGGGCTGTAAATGATGACAATACCGGATTCGATTCCGCTGTCATATACATCCTGACGGACCAGGTCCGTGACAGGGAATACGTCCTCATCAGCAGTGGTGCGGAGCTCGTGTCTGAACAGGTTCATAGCCTTCTCCTTTCTTGCGTGTTCATAATGTCAACAGATATGGGGACAGGCCGAAAAATGCAGACCTGAAGCCGGATGCCGGTCAGTCCCTGAAAAAGATCCTGGGCATCCTGTAGCGGAGGTCATTCAGCATGGGCTCGTCCAGGTTCAGGTAATACTTGGTCTTCTCAGAGCCTTTTACGATGACAGTAGGCTTATCCGCCGGGTCCAGTGAGGAGTAGTCCACCACATTGTAGCCCACGTTGTAGCGGTCCAGGTTGTGGGAACCCAACGGAGCGATGCACTCGATTCCGTCGGAGGTGATGGTGCCGAGACGCTTGCGGCGCTGGCGGCCATAGATGGCGTCGATGTCGATCTCGCCGTTCACATACTGGTACTCATACTCCACGTCGAACTTCGGGATCATGAAATAGTCCACAGCCAGGATGGCCAAGGCGGCGATCAGGATGATGGGCATAATCAGAAGGCCGGCCAGGACAAGGACGGCGGTGAGGGCGATCAGGATGTACTTTATGACCTGCTCGCTGGCCTTTTTCTGCCGTTTGACAAGGTGTTCATGGAAAACATCGCTCATAGGGATACCTCGCTGGTTTGAGTATTTGAAGGTATTTTATCACATGTTGAGGGAGAAAACCATATGGTTGTGAATAAATGGGGGAGGACCACGGCGGGTGGGGATTTTGAGACTAAGGGACGGTCCTTTTTTCTCAAAAATCTTGTAGATTTTTGAGAAAAAAGGACCGTCCCTTAGTCTCAAAATACGGAGGATGAGGCTGAGAGCCGCTCGTATTGAAGCGGTCAGCGGGCCGCCGCTACATCCGGCGGTTTGTTTCACAAACCGACGGATGAGGCTGGTCGCCGCTCGTATTGGAGCGCTCAGCTGATTGACGATACATCCGTCGGTCTGCTTCGCATACCGCCGGATACGGCTGGTCGCCGTATAAAGAATGAGAAGAGGCCCCAAGGGAAAGCGAGCTTTCCCTTGGGGCCTCTTCTCATTCTTTGCATGTCTCGTCAGTGGGCGTTACATCATCCCCATCCCAGCTCCGGCTCCTGCAGGAGCGGCGGGGGCGGGCTCTTTGATGGAGACCACTGCGGATTCGGTGGTGAGGAGGGTGGCGGCAACGGAGTTGGCGTTCTGGAGAGCGCTTCTCGTGACCTTGACCGGGTCAAGTATGCCGGATTCCACCATGTCCACATACTCGCCGGTCAGGGCATTGTAGCCGATGCCCTTTGCGGATTCGAGGACCTTGTTGACAATGACTGCGCCCTCTTCGCCGGCATTAATGGCGATGCGGGCCAACGGAGCTTCCAGGGCCTTCTTGATGATCTGGGCACCGGTCTTCTCGTCACCGCTCAGGGAGGCGATCAGGTCGGTCAGCTCATCGGCTGCGTGGATGTAGGCGGAGCCGCCGCCGGCGATGATGCCTTCCTCAACAGCGGCGCGGGTCGCATTTAAGGCATCCTCCATGCGGAACTTCTTGTCCTTCATCTCGGTCTCGGTCGGGGCACCGACGCGGATGACGGCTACGCCGCCGGCCAGCTTGGCAAGGCGCTCCTGGAGCTTCTCGCGGTCGAACTCGGACTTGGTCTCCTCGATCTGGTTGCGGATCTGGGCAACGCGGGCAGCGATGTCAGCGCTGTCGCCCTCGCCGTCGACGATGACGGTGGTGTCCTTGGTGACCTTGACGGACTTGGCGCGGCCAAGATCGCCCATGGTGACATCCTTGAGCTCGAGGCCGATCTCGTCGGAAACGACTGTACCGCCGGTCAGGATGGCGA
>CACXEL010000155.1 GCA_902766655.1 uncultured Lachnospiraceae bacterium
ACCTGATGAACAACTTCCGCCAGCTGGGCGTCCGGGCCCAGATCATGAACGGCAAGGAACGCCTGAAGCTCATGCACGACATGTTCCACCTCGGGGACCCGGAGGACCGGTTCCACTTCGACTGGAAATGGCTGGTGAAGAGCGGGCTCACAGTCAAGGACTTCATTTCCCCGACGGCTTTCGCTTTCCCTGACAGCCGGACCTTCCGGATGGGCGACCTTTACGGAGCGATGAGCTACCTGGCGATCACCGCATCCGACCTTTCCGACCAGCTCCTGAAGGAATTCCTGGAAATGGAATCCAGCCAGATCGTCACCCTTCACATCCAGTCCGTCGACCAGACGGAGGCCATCAAGACGGTGAAGCATACCATCACAGAGCTCGATAGGTCCAAGATCGAGGAGCAGAAGAAGGCGGTCCGGTCCGGGTACGACATGGACATCCTGCCTTCCGACCTGGCCACCTACGGCAGGGACGCGAAGGCCCTGCTCAAGGAGCTGCAGACCCAGAATGAGCGGATGTTCCTCATCACCTTCCTGGTCATGAATACAGGAAGGACGGAGCAGGAGCTCGAGACGAACGTCTTCCAGGCCAGGTCCATCGCCCAGAAGCACAACTGCCTCTTAAGGCGCCTCTCCTATCAGCAGGAGGACGCACTGATGAGCTCTCTCCCGCTGGCCCGGAACCTGGTGGACATCCAGCGGGCGTTGACTACCAGTTCCACGGCAATATTCGTGCCTTTCACTACCCAGGAGCTCTTCCAGACAGGGAGCGAGTCACTCTACTACGGGCTCAATGCCCTCTCAAACAACCTGATCATGGTGGACAGGAAAATGCTGAAGAACCCGAACGGCCTGATCCTGGGCACTCCTGGGTCCGGCAAGTCATTTTCGGCCAAGCGCGAGATCGCCAATGCCTTCCTGGTCACGGACGACGACATCATCATCTGTGATCCGGAAGCTGAGTACACGGCCCTGGTCACAAAGTTCGACGGGCAGGTCATCCACATCAGCCCGGTGAGCACCCAGTATATCAACCCTATGGACATCAACAGGAACTACTCCGAGGAGGATAATCCGGTGGCGCTGAAGGCTGACTTCATTTTGTCCCTTTGTGAGCTGATTGTCGGAGGGAAGGAAGGGCTGCAGCCGGTAGAGAAGACGGTCATCGACCGGTGCGTCCACCAGATCTATCAGGAATATTTCAATGATCCGAGACCTGAGAACATGCCCCTCCTCGAGGACCTTTATAATGCCCTCCTTGCCCAGGAGGAAAAGGAGGCCCATCACGTGGCGACGGCGCTGGAGATCTATGTAAAGGGATCGCTCAATCTTTTTAATCACAGGACAAATGTAGACATCACCAACCGCCTGGTCTGCTATGACATCAAGGAGCTCGGCAAGCAGCTGAAGAAGATTGGCATGCTGATCGTCCAGGACCAGGTCTGGGGCAGAGTCACGGCCAACCGGAGCGCCGGCCGGGCCACCAGGTACTATATGGACGAGTTCCACCTGCTCCTCAAGGAAGAACAGACGGCGGCCTACAGCGTCGAGATCTGGAAGCGGTTCCGGAAATGGGGCGGCATTCCGACCGGTATCACCCAGAACGTGAAGGACCTCCTTTCCAGCAATGAGGTGGAGAACATCTTCGAGAACTCTGACTTCATTTATATGCTGAACCAGGCGGCCGGCGACCGGGCAATCCTGGCCAGGCAGCTCAATATCTCGTCCCACCAGCTCTCCTATGTTACCCAGTCCGGCGAGGGCGAAGGGCTGCTCTTCTATGGGAACGTGATCCTTCCCTTTGTGGACCATTTCCCCACGGACCTGGAGCTCTACCGGATCATGACGACCAAGCTGTCGGAGGTCAGCGAGGCGAAGGAGGCGTAATTATAATATGAAGGAAATGATGACAAGGGCAGGTTCTTACGGTGAGGACCTGGCCCGTGAGCCTGTCCGGGAAGAGGCCGGGAGGGCTGAAAGGGCCGCCGACCAGGTGGACAGGGCCAAAGCCAGGTCTCCTTCGGGGGAGAAGCTGAGGTTCAGCGGGGAAGAGAGAGCCGGAGGGGATGGACGGGCCGGAAGTATGGATGGCGGCGAGAGCCTGAGAAAGTCCAGATCCTACAGCAAGAAGCTCAGGTCTTCAAGAAGGTCCTGGGAGGAAGCTAGTGGCGGAATTTCCGGGAGCAGAGAGGCGTCCTTCAAGGGAGCATTTGAATCTGAAAATGCAGATGCTCCTTATGAGGAGACATCCGCGTATGGAGAAGGGGATTCATTCTATGATGGAGCTCTTGAACATGAAAGCGGAGGTCCGGAAGAAGCGATCCGGGAACAAGGTGCACAGTCCTCCCGTGATGCAGCAAAGGCCCGGTCCGCAAAGAACTTCAGCTCCCGTATCCGGGAAGAAAAAGGTGCGGAAGGCGTGAAGAATGCCGCCGGCGCCGGGAAGTCTGCCGGATATGCCGAGGGTAAAAAGCCGGGAGAAAGCACCGGAGGATCCGGTGTCCCGCCTGGCAATGCTGCCGATCCGGGAGTCGGAGCCGGGGCGGAGAAGACATTCAGCTCCAAGCTCCGGATGAAAGCGACTTCCGCTGAAGGAGGAGCCGCAAAGCTCCGGTTCGGGAACGCGAAGGTCTCTTCCGCAGAGATCAGGCCGCCAAGAAGGAGAATGCAGGTCGTCCGGGAAGCCGGTTCCGAGGTCTCCGGACGGATCCGAGCGAGTGCGGCGGAGAATGCGGACGACAATGCCGGCGTGGAGGCTATGAACGAGACGGAAGGCGCTGCCGAGACAACACTCCGTACCATCGATTCCCGCATGTACAGCAGAAAGCTCCGGCAGTACAAAAAAACTGCGCGGCTGGAGGCGAAGGCGGACAGGGCTAACATGGATGCTCTGACGGAGAACGCTCCCGAGGGAGCTTCTTCGAATCCCTTTTCCCGCTGGCGCCAGCGGCAGGCAATCAAAAAAGAGTACGCTGCGGCGAGGGCCGGTAGGTCGGCCGGATCAGCAGTGACTGCCGGAAGGCAGCTTGCTGGAAATGCGGATACAGCCAGGCAGACTGGCAATATAATCAGCCGGACCCGGGAATTTGGCAATAAGGTCTTTGG
>CACXEL010000156.1 GCA_902766655.1 uncultured Lachnospiraceae bacterium
GATACGGGCGCGAGGTATTTTCCCTTCTCAGGGACGATAAGCGGGTAAGCGTTCATTTTCTTCTCTCCTTCTCTTTTCGAGTACATTTATCGCAGGCGTAGAGAAAGAATCTCTTTCCGTCTACGTTGGATGAAATGGGACTGAGGATCCCGCCGCAGTATGGGCAGTGGATCCTGAACTTGGATACGGTATCCCGGGACTGGGGCTTTGCCGCACAGAGCCGGAAATAATGAGGGACGACCTCCTCCAACCAGAAGCGGTGATGCGCCTGGATGGAATTGAGATCGTCCGTTGGAAGAAAGCCCTGCTTTTCAAAGCCGTCGGTATCCATGTCAATAAGCGGATAGTATCGGATGTATTCCATTAACTGTCCACCTGGTCTTTCACAAGCTGGAAGCCCCTGCTGTTGCAGAACTCCACAGCCTCCGCGAAGGAACGGAAGAAGACCTGGGAAAAGCCGTACACGACTTTCCATCTAAGCGGGTCGGTCCGTTTGCTCTCCATGATGATTACGGGGTTCTTCTTCCCGTCCGTTCTCAGCTGAACACCGTCGTACCGGTGATCACTGAAATCCTCTGCTCTCATAAATCTGCGGGCTTCAGCATCGCTGCTGACTCCGATGGGGATAAATTTCATGCTGTCGTTTCTCCTTTCTTCATCTGGATGGGGGCATGTCAGTCCCGACAGTCATTTCCTAAAACCCTCTATAGAGATATTTTTTCGGATTTTGGCCCTATAATGGGTTTTATAGAATGACTGACCAGACTGACACATCCTACTGGTTCCAGGACTCGTCGTTGTAATCCGGCGGCTCGAAATCCGGCTTCAGCCGCACCCCGCAGATGAAACGGCCTTTGCTCGTCCTTTTCCGGACAAATCCGGCAAGGTCGATGGCGGCATAGAAATCTGTGGTCGAGCGGGTGTACTCGCCGGTTCTGTTGCAGAAATCCCGATAGGCCATGTAGAAGTCCCCGGATGCCGCCTGATATGCATCGCCAACCTCGCAGCATTCTGAGAGAAAATGGTCAAGCCAGTCGCTGTTCTCCCGATAGAGCGCCGTTGCCTCCCTGACGCATTCCGGCTGCTCAATGTGGAAATCTGCAGCAATCACCTGCCGCGCGCCGTCGATCATCCAGGCGAGGATGGCCGGGCCTGCATGGTCAAATAGATAGTCCGCGTAGTTCTTGATATCTCCGCTGCCTTCGATCCTGGCATTGAAAGGAACAACGATCAGTCTGCGCCAGGTGCCGGGATCGTTCGCGCCCACCTTCGGCAGATGGTTGGTGTAGAGAACGAGGGTATGCGTAGGCGTGAATGCGAAGGGATCCTTGTACTTCTTCTCAGCAAAGATCTCGTCCGTGGAGCAGAACTGCTTGACCAGGGATGTGTTGAGCCGCATTCCTTCTTCCAGTTCGGCGGCGATCAGCAGGCGCTTTCCCTTAGTCTCTGCCAGTTCCGGCTTAACGTTACGCTTGCAGCCGACCGTCAGCGCATCGGCGGAGATATTGCCGCTGTAGCTGCCCAGGACCCGGGACAGCACATTCCAAAAGGTGGACTTGCCGTTTCTGCCGTCGCCGTGAGCAATGATCAGGGCTTCGACATAGACATGGCCGATGATGGCGAGACCGGCGATCTGCTGCACATAGATCTGCAGCGCTTCGTCTCCGCAAAAGAACGTCTTCAGCGCCGCCTGCCAGATATCTTCTCCCTCACTGCCGGGAACGACCGCGGTGCATTTGGTAATGAAATCCTCAGCCCGGTGGGGCTGCTTGCCGTCCATGCCCTTACGGAGATCCACGGTGAAGTCCGGTGTGTTCAGCAGAAACGCGTTGGCGTCCAGTTCGCGCTGATCGATCTCGACCATGGGGCGGGCCTCCTTCAGCGCGGCAACCTGATATTTGGAATCCCGGCGCTGAAGTACGAACCTCCTATAGTTGACTGCGCTCTGATGGGTATAAAATGCGGCTTTCTGCTCATCGGTCATGAAATCCAGCGCGTTTTTCCCGTGATCGGCAATGACCTGGTTGGCTCCCGTGGACTCCATCAGTTCCTCCGCCCGCTCAACTTCCTTTTCCGCTTCTGCAAGCTGGGCGTCAGTGAACTGCTGCATTGCCGCCTGAGATCTGGGCTTTGATTCCTGCCAGCAGATGCCGTCAAAGACGATATAATCCGTCGCGGGGGAATAGCGGACATAGCTGCGGCATTGCTTTGCAAAAGCGTAGGCCTGTCCGACGTCGGAGTAATCCGCCGGCTTGCGAGGGGTATGGTCGTTGTATTCGTCCGGCGGGATATACCCGTCTTGGGCGGCGACTTTCTTGCCGAAGCTGACAGCGCTCTTCCAGATGCTTTTCAGTTCATCCCGGCCGAGAGGCGGATCGCAGGCCTTTGCTTTCTCTACGAACAGCTTCCTGGCCTCATCGGTATTGCCGTAACGCTTGATCAGCTTTCCGGCAATATGTGACATGGTCGTGTTGCGCTGCCCCTCGGGGATCACCTGGTCCGGCAGGTCCTCAAAGCTGACAGCCTGTTCTGTGTCAACAGGCGGCTCCTTCTCCGGCTGCGGAGGCGGGGCTTGCTGCGACATGAATTCATTCAGCTGCAACAGGCTCACCTCCGTGCTGCTCTACGACCGGGGTCTTGACGCCGAAGAAAAACCTGGCTGCGTCCTTCGCTCCCGTGTCAAAGTATGGGAAACGCGCGATGACCGCCTCTTTCAGCTGACGATAGGCCTCTGCGTCTGTAATCGGATCGATGGGGAAAATTATGTGGAACCTGGGCCGCGGGCTGAACTTGTCCTTCCATTTCATATGGTGTCGGCTGTAGATCAGGTAGAACGGGACCTCCGGGAATGCGGTCTCCACGTCCGCGGCGGTCTTCCAGTCGGACTCCAAATCGGAATGATCGTTGTCGCAGTCCAGCGGGAGGCAGTCCGAGCAGATGAAGTTATCCTTTGACCGATGATTGCCCTCATATGTGGCGAAGACCTGGTCGTACTGAGCAGCCTCAGTCAAATCCTCGGCGGAACTGATGATCCGCCTCTCGGGATAAAAAGTGTTGAACTTATCCCCGCGGCGGTTAGCCGTATAGATCGTGATCGATTTCATGGCTCCGGCCCCTTTTCAAATTGTTTTTCATGATATGGCTCCTTTCTGAGAGAAGTCCTCTCACTATACAAGCCATCCGGGGGTCATTTTGTGGGGGTGTTTTCAAAAGATTTTTTTAATTTCTTCTCCGCCGCCGCTATCGACTCGGTAACGCTGGTGTGATCGGCGCCTTCGATCCTGGCAATCTCGCGCATTGAGAAGCCATACATCTTCAGCAACATTCTCCGGCGCTGTTTCTCCGTCAGAATATCAAGGCGCTGCACGCCCTGCTCATCCTCTTCCTTAAGTAACAGGATTTCTTCCGGCGTCATGTGGTATGCCAAGGAACTGTAATCATATGGAGTGGCGGGCTCATACTCAAATGCATCCAGGGAGAAGAGTTCATGTCGTTCGTCGCGCCGGTGCATGTTGTATTCATGACGATAATCCTCTTTGAAAAAAGCCAGGACCTCATCCAACAGTTCCGGCGGCGTATTGTCCGGGAGGTCGACGTTGACAGTGCCTTCGTAGTAGTCTTTGTACTTAACGATCATGTTCGGTTCCTTTCCGCCTGATGCGGAAAAGAGCCGAAATACGCTATCCGGGAGCCTGATTACCTGAAAAAGGGCGCACTTATCCCCTAGATAATACTGGTCGCTTTGAACGAATCGCGGCGCTCAGTATGTATCTCGACCCTTATACGTAATCAGGCTTTCGATATTTTGTTTTTTATTTGAGCGGAGCCGATGCTCCGTTGCTCACAGATTTGAAAGGCATCTGTAAACTGTCTAGAGTAAGATCACCGCCTCTGTTCATTTTCCTTTCTACAGGTAACTCACGGGAGCAACAGATCCGAAGCCTATCTCAGGTGAGCATCTCGTCTTACGGAGAAATAACGGTGATTTTGATAAGGTGTTTACGTTAAGCTTCTATAAGCAGTCCACGGGAGACGGTAAAACTTACCGTTAGGTGAGAGTTTTCTCACAACGCGGTGA
>CACXEL010000157.1 GCA_902766655.1 uncultured Lachnospiraceae bacterium
ACCGGATCAGCTTCCCATGCGCTTCCGCGGATGCGGGAAGGTCCTCCTGCCCGCTCTCCGCGCGGAATACCGTACGTCCGTCCTCCGACGTCGATACCCCGGCCATCTCTCCACTCTTCGCGCCGGATTCCGGATGTCCGTCCTCCGGCACGGGACCAAGCGCCCTCTCCCCGCTCTCCGCGCCGGCCAGTCGGGCGAATGTCCGCTCCGGATCAAGATTTTCGTCCGCCGCGGTGAGGATGATTTCCGGAGACGCCCGATTCACCGAGAGATCAGAGACACCCTCGATGGCCAGCCCGGGCGGCGTATAGTCAATGACAAAAGTCTCCTCCCCAAAGGGTTCCGAGACGTTGCCGGCCAGGTCGGTGACCGTGCCGGCGAAGCGATAGCTGCCTTCGGCGGTGAAGGGGAGACGGGCCTCCATTCTGCTGACGCCTGTTGCCTCGCCCGGGTCCGGGTACGTGTGGGAGGACAAGGCATCCGAGGCGCCGGGGGTTGCTTCACCGGCAAGACTGCTGCCGGGAGCCAGCTCCGCCGCGGGATCTGCTTCACCCGCAAGACTGCCGTCAGAAGCCGGCGCCGTCGCTGCCTCAAAGCGGACCGCAGGCACAGGGCCCCCGCCGGCTTCCGTCACACGGATCTCACTCTCCCCCGCAAAATTAACGTCCTCCACGACAATGACCGCATTCCTCTCCTTCCTATAATAATACCCGTTCAGCGCCTCCTCATTGTCCCAGCAGACTGAGACGACGGGCGGGGTCCGGTCGATCCTGAAGGCCTGCGGCGCAGCGCCGGCATAGGAAGCCTTCGGGGAAGGCCAGCCGGCCGCATCCCGGCAGTCCACGTCCAGGGTATATTCGCCGTCGGCGGCAAAGGTGACCGCGGCTGTCCACCGGTCGTCATCGCCGTTCTCCATGGAGCCGGGCACGCAGGTCCAGCCGCTCACGGCGGCGGATGCCTGGGTGTCCAGCCGCACCAGGGCAGGATCGAAATTGCGCTCCGTGATCGTGACATAGGCCGTCCTGGAGGCCTTGAAATAAGATCCGTTCCGGACGTCGTTGTTATCGTAGCTGACAGAAACGGCCGGAGGGGCGGTATCGATGCCGAAGGTGAAGGAGGCGTCCATGGCTGCATTTCCCGCATTGTCGGAAGCGCGGACCGCCACCCGGATCTCGTTGGTGTTGTGGCCGGCCGCCGGCACCGTCATCGCCCAGGTCCGGTCATAGAGGGGGACCGGGTCCGCGTAATCGCTGTCATACTCCTTCCGGACACCCTCGTGGAGCAGGCGGGATTCCTCTTCCTTCCACACGCCGTCGACATAGACGTCGGCGGTAACTTCCCCGATGCCGGACCCGGATTCCTCCGGGAAGGGATCTGTGACACGGATCTTCAGTGTGACATCCTCCCGGTAAAGCGGTCTCCCGTCCGCAGCGTGCGCCCCGGACGGCAGGGCAGCCGATACCTCGACGGCCGGCGGCAGGATATCCGTGACGCCGCCCGCATCGTCCATGTAGATCCGGTTCCCGGAGGCCACCCGGGTGACGTTTCCCGCCAGGTCCGTCAGGGTCAGGCCCGCCAGACGGAACTGCTGGCTGCCCGACTGGGTCAGGGCCAGGGCAGGGGCATATACGTATCCGTCCGTGGCGGTACGTGCGCTCAGTTCGGAGGGCCTGGCCTCTGTCCGGAGGCTGGCCCTGACGGGAGTGTGTTCAATTTCCTCGTCCACGACTGCCCGCAGGTAAGCGGTGGTCTCGGTCCGGAAGGGGATGGAAAGGGATACGCCGGTGTCGGTCCGATAGCGGAAATAGTCGGCGACCCCGTTCGAGACATAATAAGCCGCCTGCGGGCAGACCGTGTCGATGACAATGTGGGATGAGAGATCGGCCGTCCGCTCCAGGGAATCCGCCGTCTCGCCGGCGATTCGGCCATCCTGCCCGTTTAGGCAGGTCTCCCGGAGGGGGACCAGGGCATTTCCGGCCTTGTCACAGCCGAAAACGGCGTAGCGGTAGACGCCGTCCGCCTTATGGGTATCGGTATACACGACGTCCCCCACAGCGCTCTCCGCTTCGATTCTGTCCTCAAAAGCCGCGACCTCCGCCGTGGAACTATCGTATAGCCAGCCTCCCGTGTAGCCGCGCAGCACTGAAATCCCGGCGGGATCCGGATTCTCATCGCTCACAGTGACCCGGGCCGTAAAGGAGCTGTTGAAATAGAAGCGATTTCCCTGGCTGCAAAGCCCCTGCCTGGCCGCCTCCGGGGCCGAGACAGACAAGGTAAAGACCGGAGGCGTCGTATCCAGGACGAATCTCCCGGTCCGCCCGTTGAAAATGCACCCCCTGCTCTCCGCCGCCACCGCCTCCGCCCATCCGCCGGCCGCATCGACCGCCGTCACGGCGATGGTGTGCGCGCCGTCACCCAGCGCTGCGACCTCCTCGGGCGTGTACTCGATGACGGCTTCCGTTTCCGCCGCGCCCTGCGGAATGTACTGCTTCTCACAGCCGCCGTCGATGGTGACCCGGTAAATGCCCGTCTCCCCATCCCTGACCAGCCCCAGGTCCTGCCCGTGGTCGGAGAAGAAGACCCGAATGCCGCAGTTGTCGGCCCTGTAATAGTATTCCGGATCGGACGCGCTGTAAGAGAGGCCGTCCATCTCGATGCAGACCTCCGGCGGGAGGATGTCAGGCTCCTCCCACGCCTCTTCCGGCAGGCTTTCCCCTTCTCCGACTGAATGAAAGCCTCTTTCAGGCGCAGGCCGTGCGCCGCGGCCCTGCCCAAAAAGCCTGCCCGGCAGAGAAATCCGCATGTCAGCCGCGGCAGGCAGGCATGTCCAGGATGTGACAAGCACGACAGCCGCCCCCAAGGCAGCTGCCCGCAGGCAACGTTCGAACCAGCTCTCCTTCTTTCTCATTTTTCCTCCTTTCGGCCCTCCGCACCCGAAAAAAAATACATGCTCCCACCGTTCGGCGGATATCCTTTCTCACCGGTCAGGTTCTTTGTATCAGTCTCCCGTCACGCCCTGCGCGTGCAGCAGCTCAGTCTCTCCTTCCTCCACTCCCTGCAGCAGCATCGTCTCTCCGTCCTCCGCCTTTATTTCGCCGGCGCTTCTCACCGCCTCCGCTGCCTGCTCCCGAGCGAGGATGGCCCGAATCTCCCGTCTGGCCTTCCGGCCCGTCAGCTCGCTCAAAGCATCCGGGATCCGGAAAATGAAGAACATCGCCGCTGCCCCCGCAAGAAACACAGCCCCGCCGGCGATCCCGGCGAAGATTATTGCCTGATATGGCATGACCTGTCACCCTTTCCGCAGACTCTCCTGGTCATATCAGACCTCGCTTTTGCCCACTTCGATACCTCAGCCGCCGCTGCCGGGCAGCTCCTTCTTCTCCGTCTGCCGGCCCAATGCTTCCTTTGCCTCACTCCGTTCCCCCACTCCTCAGCTTCATTCTCTCTTCTCACCCCAGCACCCCCTCATTCCGCAGCTTCATCTTCTCCTCTCACTCCAGCACCCCCGCATTCCGCAGCTTCATCCCCAGCCGTTCAAAATCCGCCGCCCCTGCCACATCCTCACAGGCGGCAGCCTTCCCGTACATCTCAGCCGCCTCCGCAACCTCTCCGCGTCCGTAGAGCCAGTTGGCGTACAGGAGCCAGGCATCCGCCGAATCCCCGCAGCG
>CACXEL010000158.1 GCA_902766655.1 uncultured Lachnospiraceae bacterium
GTTGACTTCACCGTCCTCCACAAGCTTGTCCAGGGTGCGGTAGACCGTGGTCGTTCCGATGGAATAGCCCTCCTCCTTCAGATGAGTGCAGATCTCACTGACCGTGAGCCCGTGGCCGGGGACGGAGGCCAGGTAGCGCAGGAGCTCTTCCCGCTGCCGGGTCTTGTACTCTGATTTCATTTTCCGGATACTCCTCCTTCATGCTCTTCAAAGCTGTTCCATGGTACCGCCATCAGGAAGGCATGTCAAGTTGAAAATGAAAATCATTTTCACATTCTTATTTCGTGCCTCCGGAAAGCGCTAAGTTTCTTTAAAATCCATCCGCCTTATGGTAAAGTAGAGAGGTAACGGACGCCGGACGACCGGCAGCGCAGCTTCCTGACAGGAGAAAAACCTATGAGCATCCATGATATCGTCTATGTTACAGGCCACCTCCACCCTGACACAGATTCCATAGCGGCCGCCATCGCTTACGCCTTCTTCAAGAAAGCCATGGGTATGCGGACTGTCCCCTGCCGGCTGGGCAAGCTGAACGCGGAATCCAAATACCTTCTGAAGCGGTTCGGCTTCAAGGAGCCGGTGCTTTTGACGGACGCCCGGGTCAGGCTGA
Source organism: uncultured Lachnospiraceae bacterium (assembly GCA_902766655.1). Taxonomy (GTDB): domain Bacteria; phylum Bacillota; class Clostridia; order Lachnospirales; family Lachnospiraceae; genus Chordicoccus. The sequence goes on from CACXEL010000158.1 coordinate 611, forward strand.
GCGAGATCGCCCTGGACCCGCCCAACTTCATCAAGCCGGAGACCACCATCTTCGAGAGCCTGCAGCAGATGAATGAGAGCCAGCACACCTACTGCGGCGTGGTGGATGACGAGATGCACCTTCTCGGCCTGGTCACAAAGAGCGATATCGCGGCCGTGGGCCTTGGGGACACCGCCTACAATATCGATTTCATCACCCATACTCCCCTCGACAACTTCGCCAAGGTCCTTGACGGAAAGATCCTGAACCGGGTCGACAAGCTCCACCTGAACGGCAAGGTCACCACCGTGACCACGGCCGACCGGGACTGGCTGGCCCGCTACGAGGTCAGGGACCGGGTCGTCATCATGGGCAACGACCAGATTGCCATCCGGAACGTGATCCGCAAGGGCGCCGGTCTCCTCATCCTGGTCTGGACGGATTCAGTCGACGACGATATCCTGGAAGCCGCCAAAGCCGCGGACTGCCCCATCATTCTCTCGGGGCAGGGCGCCATGAACACCTCCCGCTACGTCTATTTCGCGCCGCCGGTCTCCCTCATCATGAAGCCTGCCAGGGACCTGGTCACCTTTTCCGGGAACGAGCTGGCTGAGGACGTCGGCGTCAAGATGCTCCGGAGCCGCTACCACATCTACCCCGTGGTGGATATGGAGCAGAAGCTCCTGGGCTACGCCGCCCGCTACCACATCATGAACGCCGAGAACAAGCAGATCATCATGGTGGACCACAACGAGTTCTCCCAGTCCGTCCGGGCCATCGACCAGGCCAGGATCCTGGAAGTCATCGACCACCACAGGATCAACGACTTCCGGAGTTCCTCGCCCGTGGCCTTCAGAAATGAGATCATCGGCTCCACAGCTACCATCGTGGCCACCATCTACCGGGAGAACCAGATTCCGATTCCGCCCAATCTCGCGGGGCTCCTCCTCGGAGCAGTGCTTTCGGACACCATGAACTTCCACTCTCCCACCACTACGGAGAAGGATATCAAGACCGCCCACATCCTGGCTGCCATGGCAGACCTGGACATCGATGAGTTCGCTCAGGAAATGTTCGCCGTCACCGCCAGCACCGAGGGCCGCAGCATCTCCGAGATGATCAATGCGGACATGAAGGTCTACGACATCCGCGGCTGCAAGCTCTCCATCTCCCAGGTCATCGTCACCGACACGGCAGAAATGAGGCGGAACAGCGCGGAGATCCAGCCTGAACTCGAGCTCTTCTGCCGAAAGAAGCAGCTGGACCTCTCGGTCCTGGTCTTCACCTCCATCATGGAGAACGGCTCCATCGTCTACAGCGCCGGCAACCACGCGGCCTGGGGACATGAAGCCTTCCCCGACAAACCGGAGGAGGAGCACAGTCTCCAGAAGGACCTCCTCTCCAGAAAGCAGCAGATCCTGCCACGGATCACGGATGTGGTCAATCTCTACTCGTAACAGAAAAGGACGTTCCCGAACTGCTTCGCAGCGGGAACGTCCTTTTCCTTTCGGCTGAATATATTCTTTACAGGTCAGCGATATACTTCTCCGCCTGCATGGCCGCGATGGCGCCGTCGGCGCAGGCGGTGATGACCTGGCGGAGGCTCTTCACACGGATATCACCGGCAGCGTAAACGCCGGGAAGGCTCGTGTGCATGTCCTCGTCTGTGATGATATAGCCGCTCTCATTCATATCCACAGCGCCCTTGAAAAGCTCGGACTGGGGAATGAGGCCGATGAAGCCGAAGAGGCCCAGCATGCCGTCCTTGGGATCGGCCTTGATCGTGGTCAGTTCGCCGGTCTTCGTGTTCCGAAGGACGATGGTGTCGAGGACACCTTCGCCGTCGACACTGTCGACCACGCTATTCCAGGCGAATTCCAGGTTGGGGGTCTTAAAGGCCTTCTCCTGGATGGACTTCACGGCTCTCAGCTCGTCACGCCTGTGGATAATGGTGACCTTGCGGCCGAACCTGGTCAGGTAGATGGCCTCCTCGACAGCTGCGTCGCCGCCGCCCACCACGTAGATGTCGAGGCCGCGGAAGAAGGCTCCGTCACAGGTGGCGCAGAAGGAAATGCCCATGCCCTTGAACTGGTCTTCATTTTTGCAGCCGATGGGCCTCGGGGTGGCGCCGGTACAGATGATCACAGTCCTGCCCAGGTACTCACCCTTGATTCCGGTCACCTTTTTTACCGGTCCGTCCAGGGAGACGCCGGTGATGACGTCGGTGACCCGTTCAGCCCCGAACTGGGCGGCCTGCTCAGTCATCCTGGCAACCAGGCTGGCGCCGGACTCGCCGTTCACATTCTGGCCGGGGTAGTTCTCGATCTCCGCCGTCTGGGCGATCTGCCCGCCGTCCTGGCCCTTCTCGATGATGAGGGCGGACAGGCGGCTGCGGCCGGCGTAGAGGCCGGCGGTAAGGCCGGCCGGGCCAGCGCCGAGGATCAGGACATCATAGATTTTTTCATTTGCCATGATAAAACCTCCTGAAAAGCATGGGTTCACAGAGTGATTTCTTCGCCGTTCACGGTCAGGGTGACCTCGCGGCCATTGGTCATCTTCTGGACGTTGACGCCGTCCTTAAGGACCGTGACAGCAAGTTCTTCTCCCTGCCAGATGATGGTGAAGCTGAGGCGCTTCCAGTTCTTCGGCAGCCTCGGCTGGATACGGAGCTTTCCGTTCAGCATACGGACGCCGCCGAAGCCGTAGACCACGCACTGCCATACGCCGCCGAAGGCCGCCGCATGGATACCGGCGTTGGAA
>CACXEL010000159.1 GCA_902766655.1 uncultured Lachnospiraceae bacterium
CAGGACGAGATCGGCACTCCCTTCTGCATCACCTACGATTTCGACTCCGAGACCGACGGCGCCGTCACCGTCCGTGACCGCGATTCCATGGAGCAGGTCCGCGTCAAGATCGAGGACCTCGAGGCTTATCTCGCCGAGCGCATCACCTTCTGATCGGGTAAAAGGCCCGGCGCGCCCTCTTCGGATCGGAGATGAAGACCCGGAGAACTGCCCGGCGCATCCCCTTCTGATCATGCACACACTGCCTGCGGGAGACTGCAATCTTCCGCAGGCATTCTTGATTTCAGGGGTCTCTCCTTATATAATGGAGAATGAGGAACCTGCGACCAATTTCTCAGACAAAAGGCCGTCTTCAACGCGCCTTGGTCTGGAAAGGAGGAAGATTTGGCAAAATATAACTGCAAGACCTGCGGTGCCGAGCTCTATTTCGACCCCAAAACGGGCAAGCTCAGCTGTGAGTACTGCGGTTCCACCTTTGACCCGTCCGAGTACAATTTCACCGAGGAGGACGCCAAGGCCAAGGCGGAGCAGCAGGCTGTTCCCGCGGAGGAGGTACTGACGGAAGGCACCGAGTCCACCGACGACTCCACCGGGGACCTTGTTGTCTACAAATGCCCCCACTGCGGCGCCGAGGTGATCACAGCCAAGGACACCGTGGTCACCACCTGCGTGTACTGCAACCGCGCCATCACCATGGAGGGCAACATACAGGGAGCCTTCCGGCCGGATTACGTCCTTCCCTTCATCAAGACCAGGGAGGACGTGGAAAAGTCCTACATGAGTCTCTGCAAGAGCTCTCCGCTCACGCCTACCCTCTTCACCAGGAAGTCCACCATCGAGAAGATCAAAGGCATGTACATCCCCTTCTGGCTGTATTCATTTGACGGGGATGCCAATCTGGAGATCGAAGGCAGGAAGACCCGCCACTGGACCACCGGCGACATGGAGTATACGGAGGTCTCGCGGTACAAGGTCGACGAGGAGGCGAAAGGCAGCTTCGAGAATATTCCCGCCGATGCCCTGAAGGAAATGGATAACGACCTCATGGATTCCATCGAGCCCTTCGACTTCTCCAAGCTCAAGGAGTTCAACAGCGCCTACCTGGCCGGCTTCTACACCCAGAAGTGGGACGAGGATTCGGCCATGAACGAACACCGCGCCAAGAACCGGGCCAAGGCCGCCATGACCAGCGCCATCATGACCAATCTCGGCGGGCGGTTCGACTCCACCACGATCTCCCACGAGCAGTTCCGGTGGAAGAACGAGAAGGCCAAATATGCCATGATTCCCGTCTGGATGATGTACACCGAGTACAAGGGCAAGAAATACATCTTCGGCATGAACGGACAGACCGGCAAGATGATGGGCGACATCCCCAAGGATCCCATGAAGATCGCCAAGTACGCCGGCGCGGTCTTTGTCGCCTCGCAGCTCGTCATGATGATCATCAGAATACTGGGGGTGATGTGATGAAGAGGAAAATAAGAACCATATCCGCCCTCCTGATGGCCCTCCTGCTCCTTGCCGCCATGCCCTTCGCGGCATTCGCCGCCGAGGATTCCGGTCTTCACGGCAGCGGTCCCTGGACCTCCAACAACGGGACGGAATTCTACATGCCCTACGTGGCAGACAACTCCGCCCGGGTCTACGACTACGGCGACCTGCTCACGGACGTGGGCGAGCAGGCCCTGACCGCCAGGATCCTCGAGCTTGAGGCCCAGAAGGGCTGTGACATCTTCGTCCTGACCTCCTACGACGTCCCGAGCGATATCAATTACGAGACGACCACCAGCATGCAGTACTTGGAGCAGTTCTACATGGACAACGGCTTCGCGGACGACTGCCTGGCCATGATCATCGACATGAACAACCGTGTCATCTACACCATGGGTCACGGAAAATACGCCGCCGAAAAGTATGTGTCCTTCCACGAGAAGGCCTACGACCACGCTCTCGAATACGCTTCGAACGGTGACTACTACGGCGCGATCGAGCAGTTCCTGAACGACATCTACCGGCTGGAGAACATCGGCGCCGCTGCGGTCCCGACCATCGGGTCCATCGTCGTGAGCCTCCTGCTCTCCCTGATCACGATCCTGGTTCTGGTCGGCAAGCACTCTCACTCCCAGCCCGTCCACAACGCCAAGATTGCTGTCAAGGCCAGGAACTTCAAAAAGGTCTCCTCCAACTCCGTCTTCCTCGGCAAGAACGTCACCAAGCACAGGATCGAGCGGAGCTCCGGGTCCTCCGGCGGGGGCGGCTTCTCGGGCGGCACCCACTCCGGCGGCGGCTTCTCGGGAGGCGGCGGTCATTTCTGACGAGGGCAGGAGAGTGTCCGCATTTTCTGAAAATGATTACAAAACAAAGAAGGCAGACATAAGTACATGGAAGAGAAATATAACGAATTCCTGCGCATCGCCAAGCTTCTGAACCAGATGTTCTCCATCACACCGCTCCTTTTCGGATCCCTGGGACTGGAGAGAAGGCTGGGCATGGATCTTTCATCCGAGGACATCGATATCCTGATCCCGGAAAAATATCTCCGCGACCAGTGGCACCGGCTCCACGCCATGATGGAGCGGGCCGGCTACACGCTGATCGATATGCGGGAACACACCTTCCAGAAGGACCAGTTCAAGGTGGCCTTCGCCATGATCGAGGACCTCAAGTCCTTCGCGGACGTGGATATCCGGCTCCTGGCCCTGGAGAAGGACAAGGGCGCGACCTTCTACTTCATGTATCTGGACGATTACAGGAAGGTCTACCGGGCTTCCAGCCGCGATGACTACAGGATGGGAAAGAAGTACGGCGCAGACCTGAAAAAGCTGGCCCTCATCGAGCAGGCCCTGGCCAAGAAGCACGTTATCCTTGTGGCGGAGGACAGCGTTCTCCACAAGGTCATCCTGGGCATCCAGCTCAAGATGGGCGGCTACCTCATCGAGGAAGCTTCTGACGGTCAGGAGGCAGTGGCCATGGTCAAGCGCATGCCCGCGGATTACTATTCGGCCATCGTCATGGACGTCTACATGCCCAACATGAACGGGATCAAGGCAACGTCCGCGATCAGGGCCCTGGAGGATCCGCTGAAGAGCTCTCTTCCCATTGCGGCCATCACCTCCGATTCGGATGCGGAAGAGATCGAGGAGGCCATGGAGGCCGGCGTCAACAAGTATCTGCTGAAGCCGATCGACGTGGACATCCTGCTCGGGACCATCGAGGAGCTGGTCAGGGCAAGGGAATCCGCTCTTGCGTCCGCGGAGACGGATACTGCGGATCCATGCGATGATGCGGACGCACCGGAAGCGTAAGTTCTGTCTGGGCTGCAGAGAAGGTCCGTGACTTGGCAGTTTTCTGTGAATTTTGTGTAAAAAATTTGATTTTTAGTCGCCAATCGACAACTTTTGTGAGATAATTGAGACCAATGGGGCAAAGCCCCAGACATGAACCGTATTTTGAAAGGAGTACAGTTATGGGATTAATCAGATTAGCAGCCAACGTGCTCGGCGCAGCAGGCAGTGCCCTTAATACTACAGCCAGCAGCCTTTGGACAGAATATTTTGAGAGCGGCGATATGTCCGGCGGCATCCTCATGAAGCGCGGCAACAAGATCACCGGCAAGAACTCCAGGAACCGCGGCGGCGATGACAACATCATCACCTCCGGCTCCGGCATCGACGTCCAGGAGAACCAGTGCATGGTCCTGGTCGAGAACGGCGCCATCGTCGACTTCTGCGCGGAACCCGGCCGCTATACCTTCGACGCTTCCGCGGCTCCCTCCCTGTTCGCAGGCGACAACAAGGGCCTCAAGGCCGTTGCCTCCAGCCTTCTGCAGCAGTTCCAGGCCGGCGGCCAGCGCACCAACACCCAGAGAGTATTCTATATCAACATGGGCGAGATTCAGGGCTTCAAGTGGGGCTCCGGCAACATCACCTTCGACCACTGGGAGAGAGATTTCGCGACCGACAGGCCCTGCTGGCACATCGCCACCACACTCCGGGGCAACGGCGTCTACTCCATCCAGATCACTGACCCGGCCAAGTTCTTTGCGGTCCTCGGTGCTGCCAAGGCAGGCGGAGACAACAACGGCCTCATCACCAAGAACGACATCGAGCTCCAGATCAAGACGGAAGCCATCGCGGCCATCCGCCAGGGCGTCGGCCAGCTCTCCAGGCTCAAGATCGGCTACACCGACATCGCAGCCAACGAAGGCGAGCTCACCAAGACCGTGGACGCCATCCTGGATGAATCCTGGGAAGAGGGACGCGGCATTTCCATGTACCGGATCGCCATCGGCATGATGGACGTCGATGAGCAGAGCCGCACCCAGATCACCAAGTATCAGGAGACCAAGGGCTACTCCGATCCGTCCATGCTGGGCGCCTACATGGGCATGGGCCAGACCCAGGCCATGAACACCGCCGCCGGCAACACCGCCGGTGCCGTGACCGGCTTCGCCGGCCTTGGCATGATGGGCGGCATGGGAGGCGGCATGAACGTCTCCTCCCTCATGCAGCAGGGCGCCATGCAGCAGCAACAGCAGCAGGCACAGCAGCCCGTGATGCAGGCAGCTCCCCCCGCAGCCGATTCCTGGACATGCTCCTGCGGCGCCGTCAACACCGGCAAGTTCTGTGCGGAGTGCGGTTCTCCCAAGCCTGTCGTCGTTCCGGCCGGCAGCTGGACATGCTCCTGCGGCCATGTGAACACCGGCAAGTTCTGCAGCGAGTGCGGATCTCCCAGGCCCGCGGCTGCTCCGACAGCCTGCCCCAAGTGCGGTCAGGCCTTCCCGGACCCGGCCAACCCGCCCAAGTTCTGCCCGAACTGCGGAGCCAGGATCTGATTGATTTGATTAAGTAATGAGAATGAGGGGCGGCCCTTTTTCCCAAAATCATGGATTTTGAGAAAAAGGACCGCCCCTTGGTCTCATTCCCCTCACTTTCCACTTGATAAAATGGTCCGGACGTTATAAAATACTCCACAGTGTGCAGGCATCTTCGATGTCTTCATTTTAAGCCACTTTTTTACGAGGAGGATATTATGGCAAAGAGAAATGTTATCGTTGGACAGTCCGGCGGACCGACAGCGGCAATCAACTCATCACTTGCAGGCGTTTACCGTACAGCCAGAGAGCGCGGCTATAAGAAAATCTACGGCATGATCCACGGTGTTCAGGGTCTCATGGAAGGCAAGTACATCGACCTTTCCGAACATATCCAGAACGGCCTTGACGAGGAACTTCTGAAGAGAACACCCGCTTCTTACCTCGGCTCCTGCCGTTATAAGCTGCCCGAAATTCATAAGGACAAGGAGACCTATGACAAGATCTTCAAGATCCTGGAAGAGCTTGAGATCGACTGCTTCATCTACATCGGTGGAAATGATTCCATGGACACCATCAAGAAGCTGTCCGACTATGGTATGCTGACCGGCTCTGACATCCGTTTCGTCGGCTGCCCGAAGACCATCGATAACGACCTGGCCCTGACCGACCATACTCCGGGCTACGGCTCCGCTGCCAAGTACATCGGCACTTCCGTCAAGGAAGTCATCCGTGACGGCGCTTCCATGAAGAACAAGAACGGTCTTGTCACCGTCATTGAGATCATGGGCCGTGACGCAGGCTGGCTGACCGGCGCTGCCGCTCTGGCTGAGGGCGAGGACTGCCCCGGCCCGGATGCCATCTACCTGCCCGAGCTTCCCTTCGACGTCGAAGCCTTCGAGAAGAAGATCGAGATGCTGCTCAAGGCCAAGAACTCTGTCGTCGTCGCTGTCTCTGAAGGCATCCACACCGCCGACGGTACTTACGTCTGCGAGCTGGGCATGTCCTCTGATTTCGTCGATGCATTCGGCCACAAGCAGCTCAGCGGAACCGCTACCTATCTCTGCAACCTTCTTTCCTCCAAGCTCGGCTGCAAGGCCCGCGCCATCGAGTTCTCCACGCTGCAGAGAGCCGCTTCCCACAGCGCTTCCCGCGTTGACATTCTCGAGGCCTATGAGGTCGGCGGTGCTGCCATGAAGGCTGCCGATGAAGGCGATACCGGCAAGATGGTCGTCTTTGTGAGAACTTCCGATGATCCGTACCAGTGCGGCACTGAGATCAAGGACGTCCACAAGATCGCCAACGAGGAGCGTCTTGTCCCGAGGAACTGGGTCAACGAGGAAGGCACCTATGTCACCTCCGAGTTCCTCACCTACGTCCGTCCGCTGATCCAGGGCGACGTCTCCCCGATCATGGTCGATGGTATTCCGCGCCACCTCTACAAGCCGGGCTACTATGACCTGCTGAAATAATTGAAATGTGATGACCTTGAAAGGCCTGCCCGTGCGGCAGGCCTTTTTTGTTCCGGAAACAGGGGTGTGGGAGGCCGGAAGGAGCTTTTGACAGGAAGGGACGGTCCTTTTTTCTCAAAAATCGAAACATTTTTGAGAAAAAAGGACCGTCCCTTCCTGTCAAAAGCTTATGCACCTCTTTCTTTTCCGGTGGGTATTTTTTGACAGTTTCCCTTGCAAGATGGTCGTTTTATGATAAAATAATAATGTTAAAAGTAAAGATTCTGCGCCCTGATACAGCAGATGGCTTCATTTTCCGGAATGCGCTGTCGGCTTCAAGGGGAAAGTCAGGTGAACTGATCTTGACTGCCGGCGGTTGTCTGCCCGGTGCGGGATACTTACCAATTTTTTTCACACAGGAGGATGATATGGCAACAAAGTACGTTTATATGTTCAGCGAAGGCAATGCCGGCATGCGTAACCTTCTTGGCGGCAAGGGTGCCAACCTTGCCGAGATGACCAGCCTTGGCCTTCCGGTTCCGCAGGGCTTCACCATTTCCACCGAAGCCTGCACAAGGTACTATGACGACGGACGCGTCATCGCTGACGAGATCGTAGATCAGATCAGAGTTGCCCTGGCCAAGCTCGAAGAGATCACCGGCAAGAAGTTCGGCGACAAGGAGAATCCGCTCCTGGTCTCCGTCCGCTCCGGTGCCCGCGCTTCCATGCCCGGCATGATGGACACGATC
>CACXEL010000160.1 GCA_902766655.1 uncultured Lachnospiraceae bacterium
GACGGACTCCATGAAGAAGGCCATCGGGGAGACCGAACGGCGCCGTGCCCTGCAGCAGGCTTACAATGAAACCCACGGCATCACGCCCACCACCATACAGAAGGCGGTGCGGGATCTCATTTCCATCTCCAGGGAGGTGGCAAAGACCGAGAAGGCCCTGGACAAGGCCCCTGAGGACATGGACCGGAAGGAGCTGGAGGATTTGATTGCCAAGATCGAAAAGCAGATGCGGGCGGCCGCCGCGGAGCTCAATTTTGAGATGGCCGCGGAGCTCCGGGACAAGATGGTGGAGCTCAAACAGAACCTGGACGACGCGAAGGATACCGAGCACCGGGTGTGGAAGGCCAACCGGGAGAAGGCGGCCAAAGAGCAGCCCAAGAGGACATATAAGACCTACAACAAGGCCCGCCGGAAGAACCGGGGCGGCATGGTCTGAGAGGAGAGTGCGTTATGGACGGAGATATGTGCGATTCCTGCGTCTACAATGAGATCGACGAGGAGGACGGCATGAGCTACTGCGCCGTGGATATGGACGAGGACGATTACGTGCGCTTCGTGACCAGCCGGCGCCAGATGTGCCCTTATTACAGGCTGGATGACGAATACGCCGTCGTGCGGCACCAGATGTGAGAGAGGGGAACCGGGGGGCCGAGAGGCCTTGGCGCCTGACCTGTGAGGGCGGACAGGAGCCGCCGCCGTTGGCAGAGGCTCCGGCGCAGGTGCCCCCAAGCTCGGGATTGACAAAATATTCTGTCTATTGTACGATGAAGGCAGCCGTTGTGGCAACATAAATACATAAGGAGGCGTAAAGTATGGGAGGAGTCATTATTGTTTTTGTCATTCTCGTACTGCTGGTCGTAATTCTGTTTTCCTGCGTCAAGATCGTCCCGCAGCCGTATGCCTATGTCGTTGAGATATTCGGCAGCTATAAGGAGACCTGGGAGCATGGTCTTCATTTCAAGATCCCCTTTATCGAGAGGATTGCAGGCCGCGTATCTCTCAAGGAGCAGGTGTGTGATTTCCCGCCCTCGTCGGTCATCACCAAGGACAATGTTTCCATGAAGATCGACACGGTCGTCTACTTCAAGGTCTTTGATCCCAAGCTCTACGTCTACGGCGTGGACAGGCCGATCAGCGCCCTTGAGAACCTGAACGCCACTACGCTCCGCAACATCATCGGCGGTCTTGAGCTGGACCAGACTCTGACGAGCCGCGACAACGTCAACAGCCAGATGCAGGTCACCCTGGACAAGGCAACGGACGCCTGGGGCATCAAGGTCTTCCGCGTCGAGCTCAAGAACATCATCCCGCCCGAGGAGATCCAGAAGGCCATGGAGAAGCAGATGAAGGCCGAGCGCGAGAAGCGTGAGCGCATCCTGGAGGCCGAGGCCCACCGTGAGTCCGTCATCACCAAGGCGGAAGGTGACACGCAGGCCAAGATCCTCCGCGCCGAGGCCGACAGGGACTCTGAGATTGCCCGCGCCCAGGGCCGCGCCCGCTCCATCGAGCTGGTGGCCGAGGCCGAGGCCAGGGGTATCGAGGCTATCAAGCAGGCAGGTGCCGATGAAGCGGTCCTCCGCCTGAAGGGCTACGAGGCCATGGGCAAGGTCGCCGACGGACGCGCGACCAAGATTTATCTGCCGCCCATGTCTGATTTCAGCTCCGCCATCATGGATGGCAATCTCTTCGGAGAAGGCTTCAAGGATGCCTCTGCCGAGATCGATATGGATCCGAAGGCGCCTGCGCCGATCGAGGATGACGACTGCTGCGACGAGTCCGTTGAGCAGTCCCTCATCGACAATGGTGTCGAGATTGGGACAGAGTACTGAACAGTTTCCTTCACTATTCAATAAGAGTCAGGGAATCCCCGGCGGCACAGGTCCGCCGGGTTTTTTGAATCGGGGTGGATAACCGCGTCAAAAGGCATGAGACCCAGGCACCGGGAAGGAATCTGCGCGAAGAAATGCTTTGTTCTGTTGGCTTTTCCCGGAATACGAGAGCAATATTCGCAGGAATTCTTGCAGTTGCTTATCTGCTGTGTTAAACTTGTTCCAACAGAGTGGACAAGAGGAGATCATATGGCAGCAGCAAAGTACGACATAATATATAGAAAACTCCGCGGACAGATCGAATCCCATGAATACCCGGCAGGGGCCACTCTGCCCTCCGAACACAGGTTGGTCGAGATGTTCGGCTGCTCCCGCAATACCGTGCGGCGGGCCCTGCGCCAGCTGGGCGAGGAGGGATATGTGCAGAGCATTCACGGCAAGGGGGTCATGGTCATTTACCGGCAGCCCACCCAGCCCCAGTTCTCCATCGGCGGAATTGAAAGCCTCAAGGAGGCTGCCCAGCGCAACGGTCTGCACCTCGTCACCAAGGTCATTCACTTTGAGGAGGTGACGGTGGACGAGGACCTTTCCGCGAGGACCGGTTTCGCGCCCGGAGACGTCGTCTACTATCTCCAGCGGGTCCGGTATCTGAACGGAGAGGCATTGATCCTGGACCATAATTATTTCCTGAAGAGCGTTGTACGTGACCTGACGCCCGCCATTGCGGAGGAATCGGTCTATGAGTATATGGAGCAGGTCCTGGGAGAGACCATCGTGACGACCCGCAGGAAATACACTGTGGAGCACGAGAACGACCTGGACACTGCCTGGCTCGATCTTCACGGCTACAACTGCCTTCTGGTCGTCTCCAACCAGACCTTCAACAAGGAAGGCGTTCTTTTTGAATATACCAGGTCCCGCCACAGGCCGGAGCAGTTCGTCTTCTACGAGCTCGCCCACAGGAAATGAAGCCCCTGCGCCTGCTGTGATCCGGCAGTTTTGCTCCCTCAAAATGCACAGTCTGAGATGATCAGATTTGTGTATTTTTTTGTGCCCATTTTGGTTGACTGACTTGTTCAAACAAGATATAGTAGATACATAATCTTGTTTAAACAAGTACGCGCGCGGGCACTGTCAACCAGAAATGAAACCACTTTTTGTAACTGTTCAGCACCCGGTAATAATGAATAAAATCCAGCTGGCAAGCTCGCTTGGCAGACATATTTTACTCATTATTACCAGGTGGCCAAGACGCAAAGCGGCTCTGACCACCCACAGCGAGGGATGCCGTGCATCCCGAGCCCGTGGGGTGCTGAATAGTTACAGCATTTTCCAGGGAGGAAGATATGGGTAAATTTACAGAGAACGCCAAAGAACTCCTGCAGGCAATCGGCGGTAAAGAAAATATCGTAGCCGTCACGCACTGCATTACCAGAATGCGTTTCGTGCTGGGCGACCCCAAGAAGGCAGACATCAAGAAGATCGAAGCAATTTCATGCGTAAAAGGTACCTTCACACAGGCCGGTCAGTTCCA
>CACXEL010000161.1 GCA_902766655.1 uncultured Lachnospiraceae bacterium
AGAGGTTCGTGATGAACATGATGACGTTATCCGGTGTGCCGCCGATGTAGCCGGACAGAAGACCCAGGCAAAGACCGATGGCCGTGGCGATGAGGCCGGCAATGAGGCCAATGCTGAGGGAGGTCTTGGTGGCTGCCACCAGCTCGGTAAGCACGTCGCGTCCGAAGTTGTCGGTGCCGAGAATAAAGGTCCTGGTCGTGACGTCGTCCGTGTTGACAAAGGTCTTGGCGTTGACCGTCTTCACCTGCTCCAGCTCGCCGTTGTCTCCCTTGCGGTAGATTTCGAGCTTGGCGTTGGTGTAGGCCTGCTTGATGGCCTTGGCGATACGGTCGTAAGCCTTTCTCTTGGCGGAGGTGAACTTGGCAGCCTTTGTCTTTGCGGGGTCATAATTCTGATTCCAGAACTTGACAAGAGTCTCGATATCGGCATCGTCGATCTCCTCGGGGGCGATCTCCGTGCACTTCTTGAGCCAGGCCCTGATATCGTCGATGTTGGTCTGGGTCAGCGTCGCCTCGAGGTAGGCGGTCGGGTCTCTCTGGATGTTCATCAGCTCGCCGGAGGCGTAGATGACGTCCTCCTGGTTGACGTAGGTGCCAGGCGCATAGAAGTTGCCGTTGCCGACCATGGCCAGCGGATCGTCTGTGATGATCAGCGGATAGATGATGCATGTGAGAAGGACCGCGATAAAAAGGAAAAAGCCGACCAGGAATTTGGGAGAACGAAATACCTGTTTAACTGTATTGAGCATATTCAGTGTCCTCCTTCCTTAATCCTGCTGCTGCGCTTTGACGCGCGGGTCAATGATACCGTAGACGATCTCGACAAGGAGGTTGGCAATCAGGACCATGATGGTGATGATCAGGGTACAGGCCGAGAGCAGCGGGTAATCCTGACCGGTGATGGCCGTCATAAGCGTAGTGCCCAGGCCGGGATACGAGAAGACCATCTCCGCGACCAGGGCGCCGCCGATCATGGTGCCCAGGGAGAGGGCCAGACCGGTGATCTGGGGCAGCATGGCGTTGCGGAAGACGTAGCCTACGATCTTGCCGTCCTTGATGCCCAGAAATCGGGAATACTTGACGTAATCGGCATTCAGCTCATAGATGGACATGGACCGCATGCCGATGGCCTGCCCTCCGATCGTGACGAGGACGATGGACCAGAAGGGAAGCTGATAGTGGACGAGAACCGATTTCACGAAGGCCGGCGTCATTTTGGGGATCATATCGAAGCCGTAGGCACCGGAGGACGGGGCGACCTTCATCTGAATGGCAAAGATGAAAAGGAGGATGGTGGCCATACCGAATGCTGGAATGTTGCTCACGAACATGAAGAAGGGAAGAATGGCCTTGTCGAAGACGCCGCGCATATAGGCCGCGACAGCGCCCAGGATATTGCCCAGCAGCCAGCCGACGATGATGGCGGGCAGCTGAAGAGCCACTGTCCAGGGAATGGACTTGGCAAGGATGTCTGCGACGGTCCTGGGATACTGGCTGAAGGAAACGCCGAAGTCTCCGCGGAGGGCATTCCCCAGCCACTTGAAGAACTGCTGATACATGGGAAGGTTGGTGCCGAAGCGCTCAGCATACTGTTCATATACCTTCTGGATGGCGCTGGAATCTGTCATACCTGTGACGGACCTCTGGGCGATGGCCGCGACAGGATTGCCGGGCATCATTCTCGGAAGTGCGAAATTGAGGATGACAGCGAAGATCAGCGTCAGGATGTACCAGAAGATCTTTTGAGCGTAATATTTTTTTACACCTTTCAACTCTTTAGGCCTCCTGCCGATAAGGATCACACTTACCTTTTAATGAAAGAGGGTGGCCGGAAATCACTCCAGCCACCCTGTTACACAAGCATCAAGTACGCGTTGGTAAGTTCAGCGTCTGATTCGAATGATACATTCTACTCCACTGATGATGCCTTATCAATCAACAAGCTCGAGCTCATAGAGGCCGGCGATGCCATAACCATCGGTCAGGTCTGTCGGCGGGATGTTGCGGCCGTCATCGGCTGCCGGATAGTTTGTCCAGACTGTCTCATTGACAGCGTAGAACAGGGACGGACGATACATAAGAGCGAAGGACGGGACCTCCTCCAGCCAGATCTCGGAAAGTCTTGTGTAGGCTTCCGTGAGGTCAGCTTCGTCGGTCATGGTCGGGATGGCCTCAATGATGCCTTCCGCCTCGTCGTTCATGTAGTGGCCGAAGTTACCGGACCAGTTGCCTGCCTCGATCTTGCCGTAGGTCTCGGACAGATAGAACATGGCCTTGGACCACGGGGAGGTGACAGAGCCGGCGGGTGAAGACCACATGCAGATGTCGAACTTGCCGTTGGTCATATCATCGTAGTAGGTGTTGGCATCCGGGAAGTATGTCTGGATGTCGATGCCGATCTTTTCGCCTGCAGCGGCGATGATTTCCATGGAAGCATTCCAGTCGGTCCAGCCGCTCGGGCACTCAGCCTTGTAGGAGAGGTTCTCGCCGTTGAACTCGCGGATGCCGTCTCCGTCTTCGTCCTTGATGCCGGCTTCGTCGAGGAGGGCATTGGCGCCGTCCACGTCGTTGCCGTAGAACTGAAGGGACTCAAGTCTGTCAAAGTCGCAGTAAGCGCGTCCTGCCTCATCCGGGCCGGCGATGCAGCGCGGCAGCTCCTGGAAGGTCGGGGACTGGCCGGACATAGCGGAGGCGATGATCTGGTCATAGTCGACAGCCATGGCAATGGCCTTGCGGACAGCGACCTGGTCGAGACCATTCTTGGTGGTGTTGAAGAATGCGGACGGCATAACAGCGGTCAGGCCATAGGGAGCCTCATCCAGCCATGTGGAGATCGGAAGCTCCTGGGTCAGCCACAGTTCCTGAACGTCGGTAATGAACTGCTGGCAGCAGTCGACCTCGCCCTGGGAGAGAGCTACCTGGCCGGCGGCATTGTCCTTGAAGATGGTGTGTGCCAGATACTTCGGTACCGGCAGGCTGCCCCAAAGGGCAACGCCCCAGTAATTGTCGTCGCGGACATAGACGACCTTCTGGTCGCTGGTGTAGAACTTGCTGTAGGGGCCGGTGTGGACGCAGTCATCCATCGGATCCTGCTTGATGGCATCGGCATCGCCGTTGTTGCGCTCCTTGACGGACTCAACATAGGCCTTGTTCAGCTGATACATCTTGGGCAGCCACTCGAGGACCTTCAGCGGGTTGACCGGTGTGCCGTCCTCGTTCAGGGCAGCCTTGACCTGGACGGTGTCGTCGTCGATCTTGACGAAGCTGTCGATGTAGGTGCTGTAATCCGAGAAGCCGGATGTAGCGAGCTCCTTGTTGACGTCGAAAGTGTAGACAACGTCGTCAGCCGTGAAGTCGGAACCATCGCTCCAGTAGGCATCCGTGTTCAGGTGGATGGTCAGGGATGTCTGCGCATCATCATCCCATGCCCAGTCATTGGCAAGGAGCGGATACATCTGGCCGTCCAGCATGTTGTAGAGGAAAAGCGGCTCATAGACGATCGCGCGGCAGGAGTCATTCTGGGAAATAACGAAGTTGTTGGAGTTGGAGGACAGCGGGTTGAAGTCATTGGGGGTGCCCCACTGCTGTCCGGCGAAATAAAGGGTTTCATTTCTGGGTGTTGTGCCGTCATCCGCGGAAGCGGTCTCCTCGGCGGCGGGTTCAGAGGCAGCCTCCTCGGTGACCTCCTCAGCAGCCTCCTCCGTGGCCTCCTCAGCCACTTCCTCTGTCTCGGCAGCAGCCTCCGCAGCCGGCTCAGCAGCCGGGGCCGAGGATGAGGAGCCAGAGCCGGAACCGCCACAGCCTGCCAGGATAGAGGCAGCCAGAGCGCCAGTCATAAGAATGGCCATGATCTTCTTTGCTTTCATAATGTTCCTCCCTTGACTAAAAAATTATTGGGTTCTTCCAAACCTGTAAACCATTTTAGTATAGCCTCGGGATAATTTATATCAAGTATTCCTCATTATTATCAATTATTCCAGATTGCCTTCATTTTCCCTGTCATTTCCTACAAATATATTCCTTTTCTATATAGTTGTTTTGTCTTATATCCCGACTGTCTTGTCGGGTAACTTTCATTGTCTATACACATTGCACAGTTCCCCCTCGCTATTTTCTGTGCATCCTCCTGTATTGGCTGGGAGTCATGCCCGTCTCCTTCCGGAAGACGGCATTGAAATAGCTCTGGGAGGAATAATTCAGCATATAGCTGATATCCGAGTAGGCAAAGTCCGTGTTCTGAAGGAGGAACTTGGCCTCCCTGACCGACAGCTCCTGCTCGAACTCAGAGATGGTCTTTCCTGTCTCCCTGGCAAAAAGGGCGGACAGGTATTTGGGGGAAAGATGTACATCATCCGCAAGATCGGTCACCAGGCGCTTCTCCGGCATGTGGGAGATAATGCTGTCCATGCAGGCGAGGACCGCAGGCGAATACTGCCCGTTGTAATCCTTCCTGACATCCCTGACCGTCCTGGTCAGTTCCGCGATCTTTCTGACCGTAAATACGCACTGTTCCCTGGCCTCCCTGGCCGTCTGGATCTTCCTGATCCGTTTTCTCATGTCGGAGAGCGCCTGTATGAGGACCTGGCCTCTGATTCCGTCCAACACAGCCTGCTCTGCCGCCGCCGCTACATACTCAGAGGCTCTCAGGGCAGTCAGAAAATGGTCCTCCTCGGGAAAGAGCACCTTTATATTGTCATAAAAGAACCGCTCAGCCTTGGCCGCATTTCCGTATCGCACCATACCAAGGAGCTCCTGAACGACGTCATAACGGACCTCCTCCTCCCTGGCAATGGAATTATCGGAGGCCAGTTGCCGCATCTCGACATTCTTGTTTTCAATCATACTTTTCTCTCCCGCCGAATGGCGATCAGGGATTCTTCCGGCCCCTGCCCTATCCGGCTGTTCAGATTGCATTATCCGCCTCCGGGCATCCGACGAATTCGGCCGTCAAAGCATTTGCCTCGTGCACTCATTCCGCCGGGCGTTTGCCCATCTCCGGCAACGAAAAAGGACCGCTTTTCCGGCGGTCCTTACAATGTAAGCTTTTCTCAGTTAGTCCTGGTGAGGTATGCCTCGATCTGCCGGAGAGCTTCCGTCTCGTCCTCGCCGTTGGCGCTGACGACGACTTCTTCGCCGGTATCAAGGCCGAGTGTCATCATTCCCATAATGCTCTTGGCATTGACCCGGCGGCTGTCGACCTCCAGATAAATGTCACTTCTGAACTGGCTGGCTACCTGGACCAGAAGCGCTACCGGCCTGGTCTCCAGTCCGTTCTCGAGCTGGATGGTGATCTCTTTCTTTGTCATAATCCTTTTCCTCCTCCGGAGCCCCCTCTTGCGGCTCTTTTCTTATTGCGCAAGGGAAACCCGTGATTTATTTCCCTTCCCTTTAAGAGCGGATCTGTGTCCGCCCTTTATGTTCGCTTATTGCGCTCCGCATCGGCTATGGCGGCCAGCTTTCGCAGCCGGTGATTCACACCTGACTTGCCAATGGGCGGATCGAGCTGCTCGCCCAGCTCCGTGAGTGATGCGGCCGGAAACTGGAGCCTGAGCTCCGCTACCTGCCGAAGAGGGGCAGGAAGCTTTCCGAAACCGACGGTATCTCTCAGGAATTCAATGTCCGCCTGCTGCCGCGCCGCCA
>CACXEL010000162.1 GCA_902766655.1 uncultured Lachnospiraceae bacterium
AAACCGATGCCGTAGGCGGCGCCGGTCACCAGGGCAACTTTGCCGTCAAGACGAAATGAATTCATATCCATAGTGATCTCCTTCTGCTTAGCAGATGCACGGGCCAGCCAGGCTCTCCCGCCATATGATTATAAAAAAACGGACCCGCCCGCGGAGAATCCGGGGTAGGAAGGGAGCCTTTATGGTGAAAATCGACAAAGCTCCACCTTTTTTACATGAAATGATTATACTTTCGGGCCAAAGGCATGTACATGCATAAAATTACCGCATTATATGGATAAAACGGATAAATGAAAATTCCCAATATCCGTTTTATCCATAAAAAGACCCCTCCATACAACCGGAAATGAGCTTCCCGGCTGTTTGAAAAGGTCTGATTTGAAATCAACCAGTTATTGTCGCCCCCTCAGATGACTCGCCATGGATGCAAAGGGCTGCATTTTCTTCATCGCCGGGCATCATCCGCTCATATCAGAGGGCGGATCACGCCGGCTGTCAGGTCAAAGTTTGCCGGCCGTTCAAAGAAGAGACCGGATTTTGCTGGCGACCAGGTCAAAGGCCACGTCGTTGAGGCCTGAATTGGTCACGATATCCGCGAAGACCTTGGTCGGCTCCACATACAGATAATGCATGGGCTTCACGGTCGTCAGGTACTGATGCATGATGTTCTCTATGTCGCGTCCGCGCTCCTTCACGTCGCGCACGACACGGCGGAGGATGCGTTCGTCCGCGTCCGCCTCCACGAAGATCTTAATGTCCATGAGGCGGCGGATCCGTTCGTCCGCAAGGACCAGAATGCCCTCGGTAATGATGACCTTGGCAGGCTCGATCCGGACCACCTTGTCAGACCGGTTGTGGATCGTGTAGTCGTAGACCGGACAGTCCACGGCCTCACCGCGCCTCAGCGCCTCCAGATGGGAAAGGAAGAGGTCAGTCTCGAAGGCGTCCGGATGATCGTAGTTGATCTGCTTCCGCTCCTCGAAAGGCATGTCGTCATGGGCCTTGTAATAATTGTCATAATAGAGGACGCTGACCTTGTCGCCGAAGGCATCCTTCAGCCGGTTGGTGAAGGTGGACTTCCCGCTGCCGGTCCCGCCGGCTATGCCTATGATCACAGGGTACTTATCAGACATGTGCGCTCCTTCTCCGGCCCGGGACCGGTATCCTGCCTGCGCATTTCACTCTCCGTCGGGTCACCCGGCCCGCGGATCCATATGCATTATTTTATCATATTTCGGTCATAAAACAAACAAGAACTCTGAAATCGCGTAAACTTATTAAAAGCTGACGCATTTTTTCCCTTTTTCTGACCTTTCTTATATGCTATTATTCTTGTGACCGAATACTTGATTGCATAAGTATTCATTTTCTATTCCTGTAAACATGAAAGGACGCCGGCTATGCTCCAGTTTCCCGAAAAAATGCGAGTCCTCAATGCGGGCAATCTCAAGACCATCGCGGTCATCTCCATGCTGATCGACCACTTCGCCTACGCCATTCTCTACTTCGCCGTCCTGCTGCCGAACGCACCCATACAGCGCGGGACGGACCTTTACACGGTTTACCGGGTCTACCGGATCATGCGGGACATCGGCCGGCCCGCCTTCCCCATCTATTGCTTCATGCTCGTGGAAGGCTTTTTTTACACTCGTTCACGCATAAAATATGCCAGGAACCTGGCCGTTTTCGGCCTGATTTCGGAAATCCCCTTTGACCTGGCCTTCGAGCAGACCTGGCTCGAGTTCTCCTACCAGAACGTTTACTTCACCCTCCTCATCGGTCTTCTGGTGATCTGGGCCTGGGACGCGGCCGGCCCGAAGCGATGGTACCTGCAGATCGCCGCTGTCGGTGCCGGAGCCGGCCTTGCTTACCTCATGCACACGGACTATGACTACCGCGGCGTCCTGCTCATCTTCGTCTTCTACCTGCTCCGCCAGTTCCGGATCCCCCAGGCCATAGGCGGGGCGGTGGCCATGTACTGGGAGATGCCCGCTGTCCTTCCCGCCTTCCTTCTCCTTCCCCTCTATAACGGGAAGCGCGGGCGCCAGGCCAAGTACTTTTTCTATGCCTTTTATCCCGGCCACCTGCTCATCCTCGCCGCGGTCGAATACCTGATGCTCCATGGGCACATCTGACAGTTCCGCAAGCTCTCTCCTTCCCGGGTGACAGCTTTAACTACGCACAGCCGGCTATGGCCTGTCCCGGATCCATCCATCTGCCCGGACCATGTCCGGTACGGCCTCAAAAAGGTCCCTTTGTCGATAAATGACCTGAAATGACAAGATCCCCCTCTCCTGAATCATCAGGAAAGGGGGATCTTGTCACTTCGGTCTTCCGCCCTGCTCCCTTCAGGGAAGGGATGGGCAGATTCAGTTCCTGTTATTCCTTTGCCTTCATTTCTCCGTTGACCTTGACGATCGTGTTGGAGGGAATGACTCCGCGCACGCAGGTCGTCGGATAGATCTGAGAATTCTTTCCCACGATCGTGCCCGGATTGAGGACAGCGTTGCAGCCGATCTCGGCGTAGTCGCCCAGGATGGCACCGATCTTGCGGCGGCCGGTCTCATAATGCTGTGTGCCCTTGATCACGATGTTCTTCCGGTCGGCCTTGATGTTGGAGGTGATGGAGCCGGCGCCCATATGGGCATGGAAGCCGAGGATGGAATCGCCGCAGTAGTTGTAGTGCGGGACCTCGCAGTTGTTGGAAATGATGACATTCTTCAGCTCCGCGGAGTTGCCCACCACACAGTTGTTGCCGACCAGGGCGTCACCGCGGATGAAGGCACACTGGCGGACCTGGGAATTCTCTCCGATAATACAGGGAGCGCCGATGTAGGCGGAGTCGAAGACCTTGGCGGATTTGGCGATCCAGACGTGTTCGGATACTTCATCGTAAAGGTCCTTGGGAAGGGTGGGGCCGAGCTCAAGGAGATAGTCGTGG
>CACXEL010000163.1 GCA_902766655.1 uncultured Lachnospiraceae bacterium
CGGACGCCAGGATGGGCGGGACCGCCTCCGGGAGGACTATGAAAAGCTGAAGAAGCGCTACACGCTGATGGTCCGGCGCTTCAGCCTGGTGACGGGCGGACTTGTGCTGCTCGTCGTGCTGGTCTTCATTTCCGGGAGAATGGGCTTTTTGAGCAGCTCCGGCGCATCGCATGCCGGGACGGAGAGCACAGTGCCGGACACGGTAATCACTACAGAGCCGGGGCATTCCGAAGAATCTCCGGAGACTGCCGCGACAGTGACGGCCGCCGCTTCGGAGAGCGGGACAGAGGGGAACGTCGGGAAGGATACGGCTGAGACTGGCGGAAAGCCCGGGACCGGACCTGCCGGGACCGATGCACCGGAGCCGACCGTGACAGAAGCTCCAACAGCCACGCCGGTGCCCACGGAAGCCCCTGACGATGGCCAGGCCTGGGTGCCTGCGGACCACGCATCCGAGCAGACCGGGGGCATTCTGATCGAGCCCATAGAGATCCAGATGGTCAGCGCGGGGACCACATATGACCCGATGCAGGTGGACTGGGAGAACGTCAGGAACTATTTCCAGGCCTTCGAGATCAGCGAGGGGGATGAGGTCCATGCGCGGATTCTCGGCAAGTCGCTGCCGGCTGACGCCGGGATCGCCCTTTCGGACCTTCGATACCTCAAGATGCTTCACTTCAACTTCGACGGCCAGGTCCAGGTGGGCGAGATGATCGTGAACACGGCCATCGCCGAGGACGTTCTGGACGTATTCTGCAGCCTCTTTGCGGAGCGCTATGAGATCAACAAGATGGTCCTGATCGACGACTACTGGACCGGCGACCCGATCACCACGGACGACGCTTCCGTCGCCGACGACAACACCTGCTGCTTCTGCTACCGCAATTCGATCAGGGGAAGCTCCCTGTCCATCCATGCCTCCGGGCGGGGAATCGAGCTCAATCCCCTGGAGAACCCCTATGTTTACAGTGAGGATGGCAATAAGACCTGCCGTGTGGTGGCCTCCCGGGCCTACATCAGCGGGCGGTCGGCTGACCAGGCTCACGTGATCACCTGGGACGATCCTGCCGTCCGGATCTTCCGGGAAAAAGGCTTTACCTGGGGCGGCGAGTGGGACAGCCCTACGGTCTATCAGGTGTTCCAGAAGACCGCATGACATCTGTCCACAGAAACCATGGAGGATAGAAAATGAGAACAAAAACAGGTGTTCTCACCTTCACCGACCTGTCTCAGATGCAGAAAATGAGGCGGGGCAGTGAGCTGGGCTCGTTTTTGGATGAAATGAACGTAATACGGCCGGAGGAGCTGATCGGAGAACTGACCGCCCACTTCCAGGAGGGGTCGGGCAACAACTCCCGCTTCTTCATGGACTACCGCTACCGGGATTTCGCCTCGGTCTCCAGGGTCAGGCGGATGATGCCCGTCTACGGCGCCAAAGGCCTGACACCCGGGATCACACGCCAGGCCAACTTCGTGGAGCTCCTCCTGGGCAAGGAGAGCGACCTGATCGGGAACGGCTTCAATGAGAATATCTTCGGCATTTCCTACCTGAACGGGGAGGATACCGTGACCATGTCCGACCGGGAGCTGGAGCTTGAGATCGGCAAGGTCGGCATCGTGAGGCCCATGAAGGTCTCCCCGGAAAATATGGACAAGCTCGCCCGGACGCTCTGCCGTCTCTGGGATGCCCAGGAGAAGGATCCGAGCACCCGCTTCGTGATCCTGACCGGCCGGGCTGGCGAGCGTTCCGTGGAGATCATCAGACAGCTGTACATGCTGCTCCCCGACAGGCTGCGCCTGCAGCTGGGCTTTGAGACCAACGTCACGGGGGCGGATATCGACCGGATCCAGTCGGCCAAGCTGCCGATCTACGTCATGACGGCGGAGCCGGGCCAGGACCTTGCGAGGCGCAGGTGGGCCTTCCCGGTCGTCCTGTGCGAGTGGGAGAGGACCGAGCAGTATCCTTGCGACGAGGGGAGACTGGCCCTGGTCCGGAAGCTGGCAGAGGCCATGGACGAGGACCTGGCCGTCGCCTTCGGCAAGGCGGAGCGGGCTGTCCTCTACCAGAAGCAATCCGACGTGTCCTCATTTAAGTACTATGAGGCCATGGTGAGGAGACTTTTCTCGGTTGATGGCGCCTCGGCCGGTCCGGAGAGGACCGTAGTCCCGGAGAGGAAAGTCGCTCCGGTCCGGACGGAGAAGCCTGCGCCGAGGTCCGGCGCGGGGGAAGAAAAATTCTGGATCCCGGATCTGAAAAAAGAATTGTCTGAAGGGAAGAGCGCCGCAAATGACGCCCAGCCCTGGCTTGCGGAGCCGGCAGAGGAAAAGCCTGCCGCGAACGAAGCGCAGCCATGGCTCGGGAAGCCAGCAGCCGCAAGACCCGCCCAGGAGAAGTCAGCTGCGAATGATGCGCAGCCCTGGCTTGCGGAGCCGGCAGCCGCAAGACCCGCCCAGGAGAAGCCCGCGGCGGAGAAGCCAGCTGCGAATGATGCGCAGCCCTGGCTCGCGGAGCCGGCAGCCGCAAAACCGACTGAGGACAAGCCGGCAGCGGAAAAGCCTGCTTCGAACGATGCGCAGCCCTGGCCGGCAGAGCAGGCCGCAGAAAAAACCGCAACTGAGAAGCCAACCGTGAAGGATGCGCAGGCAGCTTCCGGAGCGGAGAACAAGGCGGACGGGAAGCCTGCGGAGAAGGCGAACGCCAAGGGCGGGCCGGAGATCATGCCCTGGTTCAAGAGCCATGTTTCCAGTGGAGAGGAGACGAAGACTGAACCCCGGAAGAAACCGGCAGACACAGTGCGGCCGGCGGTGGACACCACACCGGCGGACAGCGGGATCGTAACCCCCTTCGCCTGGTCAGACCCGTCCCGGCAGGCAGATCCCATGACGCACCTGCGCAGGCAGAACGAGGCGCTCACCGCTGAGAACAAGAAGCTGAACGATGAGAACAGCGAGCTCAGGGCCAAGATCCTCACCATGACCGGGGAGGAGATGAAGCTCAAGGCAAACTACAAGGTCCTTGAGAACGACAAGGATACCCTGGGCCGGTCGAGGAGTGCCGCCGAGCGGGAGATCCGTGAGCTGACCAACATGAACCGCAAGCTCAAGCGGGAGAACGCCGAGCTGGCCAAGGCCAACATGGCCCTGGGCGAGAAGATCCGCAGGCTCGAGAAGGGCAGCCGCCGGATGTCTGAGGGAGGCGATCCCAATGCCTCTGATCTGGGTGCGGATGCAGCAAAAAAAGCCGACGCCGGAGAAAGCTCCGGCTTCCAACTATCCGAAGAAAGCGCGGAAGCGCTCCGGGTGAGACCGACGTATGAGCAGCTTGAGCGGCGGACCCGTCAGCTCTATCGGAAGAACAGGATACTTCGGAAACGGGTCCTGCTCTTCGGCGCCCTTTCCATTTTCCTCTTCCTGCTGCTGGTCATCGCATTGATTACCCTCTGGATGCTCACGGGAAGCGAAAAGAAGACGTCCGGCACTACAGGTCCGGCGGCCACACAAACGCAGACCGGAACGGCCACGCCAGGCAACAGCCTTGTGGCGGAGAACGGTGAAACCACTGTCACTCCCGGTGCGACCACTCCTGGTGGGGCAACACCCACGGAAGGCGGTGAAAGCGAGACTTCGCCCGCCGAGAGCGGTGAAAGCCAGACTGCGCCTGTATCGGCTCAGCCGACCGAGCCTACCACCATCGGCACAGCAGATGACTGGACCGCCATCCAGGGCAGCAATCCGGGCAGCAGCCTCACCTGGGCCGAGACGTCGGACCGGCTTGGCGAGCCGGCCGGCTACCAGGTCCACTACCACATTCGGTTTGCTTCCAACGCAGATGGAATGGGCATCTCGGAGGACTCCTCCCTGCCCTACATCGGTGTCTACGTGAACAGCAAGCCGACGGATACGGACGAGGCAAGGTACTATCAGTGGCAGCCGGTAAATTCTCTGAGTCCGGCGAACGGTGTCCGGGCGGACTGGATCGACGTCGCCGGCATCGACTATTATCTCCATATCGCCTACGCCGCCGACCTGAACGGGACTGATTTTTCAACGACAGATCCCACCGGGCGGGGCTGCGTCGGCTACTATATCAGCGGCCATGCCGACGGCGGCGTCTCACCGGACAGCAGCAATCCCGGCGACTATAAGTGGGTCTTCCGCTGAGTAAGCAGATTGATCAAAACCCGGCAGGTGCGACACTCCTGCCGGGTTTTCTGATAAAGTGACATACAATGAGAAATGTAGAAAAGCGCAGAGGGAAGTTTCGGAGTTCGTGGATGGCGCATCATGACAATTCCGGTCTTGTCTTTACGGGAATCATCGGCGAGGAGGTCAGAAAGATGAGTATTGTTGAAAACAGGAGAATCACGGAGGCGACCTTCCTCGGAGCGGCCGTAGGCGATGCCTTGGGTGTTCCCTATGAATTCCTGACCCGGGAGGAGGTCAGAAAGGTCTTCATTTCTGAGATGGTCGGTGAAACTACCGGTACCGGATTTGTCTCCCAATGGAGCAATTTCATTCCGAACGGCGCTTTCAGCGACGACACGTCCATGTTGATTGCAGCGGCCAGCGCTATTGCGGAAAAAGACGGCGAAATTGATTGGAGGGGAATCATGCAGAATTTCTCCGACTGGTGGCTGAAAGGGGAGTTCTGCAGCCTTGATTTTCCTTTTGGCATGGGAAGAACGGTGGGAGATGCCCTGCAGCGCTTCGACTGGGGCAGAGAGCCGCTCGATTGCGGCGGCACTATGGTGCGTGACAATGGAAACGGAGCCCTTATGAGAATACTGCCCTTCTCGCTGTATGCCATTTTCCGGGAGATGAACCGGAAGGAGACAGCAGCCTTCATTGCGGATGCCTCCAGGATGACCCACGGGCACGAGATCAGCTTTATGGGCTGCTATATATTCACCATTTTCCTGCAGGAATGCCTTAAGAGCCGTGACAAAGACCTGGCACTGGCCCGCATCCGGGCTGAGGATTACAGTGACCTTTATGCTTCGACGACAATCGCAGAATATTCCCTGATGCTGGAATCGCCCTGCAGCAAGTGGGATGAGACCCAGGTCAGGGAGAGCGGATATGTCGCAGATACTCTTCTGGGGGCACTTTTCAGCATCATGAAATCCGGGAGCTTTGAGGAGACCGTGTGCACGGCGGTCCGGCTGGGCGGTGATACCGATACGGTCGCATGCGTCGCGGGTCAGCTGGCAGGTGCCTTATATGGGAAGGAGGGAATACCGCAGGGGTGGCTTGATGATCTCAGGAAACGGGAAGAACTGATTGCTCTGGCAACTCGGTTCGCGGACTCCGTCACACCGGCGGCACCGGAAAATGAAGCCCCGGTGAGCGCTTCCGGTTCCCTCCGATACGCCTGGGGCATGCGCCCCGGGGAAGCAGCAACAGCCCGTTTGGCGGAGAGGCTTGCAATCGGAACCGTGGACAGCGGCAGCAGCCTCTTCGGGCCCTTACGGAAGAGAAATTATGACAGGAATAAGCTCACTCTGGTCATCGGACTGGGCGGCAGCGGCTTGATAGTGGCCGAAAAGACGAAGCGGCTTCTGGACCGGGAGCTGTCGACAGCTTATGGAGACAGAGTCAGCTTCATCGGTGTGGACGTGTCGTCGAAGGAACTGACGTCCTGGAAGAGCCTGGGATCACCCGTCCTTGACCTGACGCCCCCTGAATTCCGGCGAAGCATATTTCCGGCAGGGAAGAAGGATTTCTTCCGGGAATTTGTCCCGGACAACTATTGCGAATACAGCCTCTACAGAAGCCGGCTTACGAGCAGGATCCTGCTGTACAACTGGAACGGCGAGAGGACAGGCGACGGGGCCCTGCGCGGCATGATAGAGAGCTTGTTCCTGAATGAATGGGCGGATTACAGCGGTCTTCCCGTGGATATTGTTGTTATTTCCGGGCTCAGCGGAAATATGGGCAGCGGGATTTTTATCGACGTGGCGGCCAGAGCAAGGCATGCCTGCCCTGAAGGAGCCTCCGTCCGGGTCTTCGGCTGCTTTCTGATGCCGGAGGCTGCCGAAAAGCACGCCTCCACCAGGGCCATTCGGAACAGCATGTACCGGAACACCTTCGCAGCCCTTAAGGAGCTGGGGAGTTTTCTGAGTATGGAAATGGAACCCGAGCGCAGGGAGTATTTTCCCTCCCAGGAGCCCGGAGGCGACCTGATTCTGTCAGGCGGGGAACGGCTCTTCGATTATCCAATCTTCATCTCGGGAGACCTTGATCAGGCGTCTGATACTGTCGCGGAGACGATTGCACATTCTGTAACAGAGGCAGAGGGCGCTCTCCACCTCAGGTCGCTGTGGGCCAACAGCCACGCTGCGCGCATGGGCGCCGTATCAGGGAAAGCAATGTTTGCGGAAGGGCACCTTCTGACCGATGCCTGTCTGGAAGACCCCCACGCAGGTTTTGCAATCGGATTTACCAGGGCTTCCATCCCGGCTTTGGTCGTCATTCCCAACTTGATTGGCCGTGTGATGCGGAAAATGTACACATGTCCCGGGTTTCCCTCCGCGCAGGATGAACGCCTGGCAGCTTTCGTTGTTCTGTTCGAGTCCATGATGGAGTTCTACACCGAGGCAGGGAGCAGCCTTGACGATGAAACCGGGCAGAGATTCCTGTGTGAGCACGGCGAGCCAAATACAGTCAACTTTTGCTGCGATCGGGCAGCTATCAGGTGGGTCCGTGACCGCATAGCCGGCAAGGTCCGCAGTATTGATATTCCTTCTGCCCGGAAGGCCTTGCTCGATGAGTATCTGAGCAATCCGGAGGCTTGGACGAGCGATGAGCCGGGGCTGGTCCGCCGGATGTTCGACGAAGCCATGGGCCGGATCTGCGGTTTAGGCTCCTGTGCCGGTACCGCGGACGGACTGGGTCTGACGATGACAGATTATTTCCGGGAGATGTCAGGAGATTTACCTGCCCGGGAAGCGGAAATACGGATCGACCGGTACGTGACGGGAATCATGATGCAGCTGTACCATGCCGGAGGCCCCGGATCGCTGCTTGCGCCGGGCAGAAAGGGCCTTGTCAGCCGGGTCATTTTTATTCCGGATAGACTGGCTGCCGGGCCTTTCGGAAATACTGTATTGAACGCTGTAAGACAGCATATGGGAGATTCCGACACCCTTGTCCTTTCGCCGGATACGGACGATATGGCCTGCTTTGTGTCCGAAACTGCCATCCCGCTCGCCGATTTGGATAACCTCGATCTGTGGGAGGATGCCTATGAGACATCGGCCACAGCGACCATGCATCGGAGCAATGGGGAGCTGGCCCGTCTTCACATGGAGACCGGCTTCCCCCAGTTCAAGGAGTTGACCTGGTCCGGGACCTGCCGTTTGAGAGGAAAAGGCCTTGGTGAGAGCCTGGGCGGGGAGGAGGAGCGAGTCTTCGGCACAGGCCTGTCCTGGCTGCATTATCCGTCAGTTAATCTCCGTCGATACAGGGATACCGCAAGCTTCCGGCCGGTCACGACCGAATCCCGGTATCGCTGCGAGGTCTTTGACCGGAAAATCGAGGCGGCTCTGGCGCTGAAAATCATCGAGTGCGAAAGGTGCGGCGACAGGTACAAGTATTATCTTAACAGCATCCCGGACGACTGGACGGACCTCAGTGTGGAAAACTATCTCGTGAAGGATCCGGCAGGCTTATGCGCGCGAGGGAAAGAGCTTTTTGACTATCTCAGGACCCGCAACAGCGGTTCCGTGAAGCCCTGCCGCAGACAGATCGCTCTTTACGGCTGTCCTTCCTTCGGTCCGGAGGGGTTTGATTTCTCTGAGGTCGCCCCTCTTGCAGACTGGCCCGAGGATAGAATCACCGAGACTCACAGGAGTTTGATGAAGCGTATCCTGCGGAGAGCCACCGGTCTTTACCAGACTCTGGAAGACACCCTATACCGCTACTATGAAGTTGAGACAGCTCTCAGAGAGCGGGACAAGCTTCTGACCAAAGGGAAAACGGCCGAGCGCTTTGTCACATTCTATCTGTCTGGCGTCATAAACCCTGATGACGATTTGTATGAATGGACTGTACAGACCGGCCCGGATGCCGCGACAGATTTGATCACTTTTTCCAGAAGGTTCAGGGCCTCCATGGATGATTTACAGAGAAAGCTCTTTGGCGACGGTCTCAGGCTGGCTATTGTCTACGACAGATATTGTGCCATGCTGGATGACGGAATTGTCACGGAGGAGAGTCTTGGGCGTATCCGGGATGCGGTCTCCATGAAGATGTCGGACAGAGAGTATGACAGAATGCTGGATGAACGCCTTGCGGTGCTGGCAGAGGAAATGAAGGCCTTCACCGACAGGCTCGGCGGTGACGAAATTCGACCGGAAACCATCCTTGAAGGCTATGAACAGGATAAGAGAAGGTCCTTGGCCGCGGAGCGCATCGCGTGTCTATATCAGGCAGTGGGAAAGGTGCTCCGGGAAAAGTTCCTGTGATGCAGCAATCTGCCGGTCCTGGGGTTATCCATAAATGAAAAGGTCGATTTCTGTAGCGAGGAGGGCAAAAAGAGATGTCGATAAAGCGAATCTCCTCATGGGAAATGGAGAAAATGCTGAAGATCAGTGAAGTGGATGCGGGCAATGCCATGTTCGAGCCTGCGAACAGAAGACAGCCGGCCGGAAACAGGCTGACCCTTATCATCGGAATCGGCGGCAGCGGCCTTGCGGTCCTTGCCCGGGTGAAAGCCGAGCTGGACCGGACGGTGCGGCCCGGTTACAGTCAGTTCGTCAGTCTCCTGGCTGTGGACACGGACGAGCACGATCTTGCGCACGCCAGGGCAATGGGCATAGACTGTCTGAACGTGTTCAATCCCACGCTGGGCGTGTTGGCGGCCAAAAAAGCCCTCAGTCCGCAATTTGATGAGCTTCTGCCAGAGGAGCTGCCTCCGGGGGGCTTCGCAGCAAATACCCGCCTGACCGCCCGTCTCCACTTTTACAGCGACCAGGGCCAGGCCATGGGCGATGAGCGTCTCCGGATGCATATTCACAATCTTTTGGGCAGAAATTGGCTTATGTACAACCACCTGCCGCTGGATATCGTGATTGTCGCCGGGCTGGGCGGCAATGCGGGGGGCGGGCTTTTTGCGGACGTGGCTGTCCAGGCCAGACAAGTCAGCCTGCCCAGGGAAAATGTCCGGGTACTCGGATATTTTCTGCTGCCGGATACGATGGAACACTTGATGCCCCATCCTGCTGCTGCTTCCTTCCTCAGGGCGAACGGTTTCGCCGCCCTCAAGGAGCTTGAGAGCTATATGAGCATCGACCTGGAGGGTGACCGCAGGGAAGTCGTTTCCGCGCCCCGGATGGGCCGTGATGTGGTGGTGTCTGCAGACAGGAAGCTCATCGACTGCCCGGTTCTCATTTCCGGCGGCTATGACGAAGCCGTCTCTGCCATCGCCGGAGTCTTGGTGAACTCTGTGGCGGATACTGCCGGCTGGTTCGACCAGGACAGGATCCAAAGCCATAACCTGAACGCCAGAAGTGCTGCCCTGTCCCGCGACCAGATGCTGCGGCAGGGAATCCCGGCTCCGGGGGCTTTTCCCGAGGAGTCCCATGCTTACGCGGGCGTCGGGTATGCCGAGGCGGCCATTCCGGAGGAAATCGCGGTCTCCAACCTGGTCGGCCGGGTGATGCGGGAAATGTACACACCCTCCCCGGCCCAGGACACGGAAGATGCCCCGGAACCAGGGTTCTGCAGCCGCAGGAGGCGCCTCCCGCGGCCCTGGTTCGAGAAAGCCATGAGGAACCTGCTCGGCCTGAGCAGCGGAATGAAGCTGGATGGGAGTTCGCTGCGGAACCGTTTCTTTTCTGCCTTCGGTGCCAGAGCAAGTGTGCAGGATACCGACATGGATATCTCCTACAATGACCTTGTTCAGGGGAAGGTCGATGAGTATTTCCGCCGGTTCCGCGTGGAAATGACTGCCGGAAAGGCTGTCTGTGAGATGGAGCGGGAGCTGAACACGCTTTACGAGTCTTTTGAACGAAACGCCCGGCAGGTCATGTATAAGTACGGCCCCAGGGCGATAGTATACCTCTTTGAAGGACTGGGACCGGATGATGAGAAGGGAGTTCCGGAGAACTTTTCCGATCTCTCACTGCGGGCACAGATGGAGAGAGTGGAGGCAGAGCTTCACCGCCTGGCCTCCATACCGCCCCATTACCCCGGCCCGCTCCCTGACAGGGGTGTGCTCGGACGGATCACAGCGAGAAGGAGCATAGAGGAGTGGTACTGGGCTGCCAGAAGAGCTGCGCAGGAAGATGTCTACAGCCGGGCCGCCAGGGAGATGCTTGGAGAGAGAGGCGTATGGAGGAGGCTGTTCCGGGACAGGGTCATGAGCTACGTGGAGGAATGCATAAGGTTCGCCGACATCCTGGAAATGATGACCGACCGCTATACCGACGCCGGGAGCAGCCTGGATGCGGTGAACGGCAATGCTTTCTTCCAGGCCGGCGGGCCGGGCTTTGTCAACCTCTGCAGCGAGGAGGCTGGCCGGCAGTGGATCCGCGGCCGGGTCGGCAGCCAGGCCGCAGGCATCAACATCACCCACGCCGGAATGGCCCTGGTGGACGATTTTTACGAGAACAGGGATGCCTGGCTCAGCACGGAGGAGGGCAGGGCCCGGGACCGGTTCGATGATGTTCTGAGCCGGGTCTGCGGCGTCGGAAGGTACAGCGGTGCGGCCAACGGCTTCCGCCTGACGGCCGGAGACTATTTTTCGGCTGTCGTCAATGCTGCTCCCCCTCAGGCACAGATGCCTGTCATTCAGAATAGTGTTGACAATATCATGCATCGGCTGAGCGAGAGCAGTGAGTGCGCCATGGCGCCGGAACATATGGGGCGCAACCCAGCCAAGAGGATTCTGCTTCTACCCTTGAACCTTGGGGCCGGACCGCTGGCCTGGAGCATTCAGAATGCATTTCAGCAGCACCTCCTGCCGGGAGACACCCTGGGCTTTGTCCCCGGGCTGACTTCCATCGTCTGCTGCCGGGTCTCCGGCGGGAACGGACTTGGCGTTCTGCCGCAGCTCCCCGTCTGGGAACAGTGCTATGACCATGCCGCCGGGGAAACCATGCACAGGACGACCGGAAGAAATGTCCCGCTCCACATGCGGAGCGGATTCTCCCAGTACAGGGAGCTGACAAAAACAGGTACGAACAAGGAGATGCTCCTTTCGGCGCCCGACGGGCTGACGCACTGGGAGGAGACTGCTTTCGGTACGGGCCTCTCCTGGCTTCATTACCCGTCCGTCAACCTTCATTGCTGGGGAAATGAAGGCCCTGTCCATGCCGATACCACGGAGGTCCGGTACCTGCGCGAGGTCTTTCTCCCGAAGGTGGATCTCGCCACGGAGCTTGGCATCATCGAGTGTGAACGGACGGGCCATGTGGTCAAGTATTTCCTCAACCTGATCCCGGGGAGCTGGCAGGATCTCAGTGTCGACCGCTACCTGGAGATGGAC
>CACXEL010000164.1 GCA_902766655.1 uncultured Lachnospiraceae bacterium
CTGCCCGGCATCACGGGCCTTGGAATAGTCCGGAAAATGAGGACACGCAACGACCACACGCCGGTCCTCATGCTGACCGCCCTCGGCAGTGTCGAGGACCGCGTGGCCGGGCTGGATGCCGGCGCGGATGACTACCTCATAAAACCCTTCGACTTCGACGAGCTCCTGGCAAGGATCCGGGCCATGATCAGAAGGAACGGGGCGAGGAGCTCCAACATCATTTCCTACAAGGGAGTCGAGCTCGACATGGCCTCCCATGTCGTGACAAGGGATGGCAGAGCGATCCAGCTCACCGCAAAGGAATACAGCATTCTGGAATACCTGCTGCAAAATATCGGCCGCGTCCTGTCCCGGGACAGACTCTGCTCACATGTCTGGAATTATGACTACGACGGCGGCTCCAATGTCATAGATGTCTATGTCCACCACCTCCGGAAGAAAATCGATGCGGATTTTGACGAGAAGCTCATCGTCACCGTGAAAGGCGTCGGTTACGTCATCAGATAGAGCCTGATGATTCCGGTAGCAGACTCAGAGCAATTCGCGGGGAGGTACCCCCTATATGAGGAAAGTATCAATCACACTCAAAATAGCCATATGGTACGCCCTCTTCATGGTCATCCTGGCAGGTTCTCTGACTGCGCTCCTCATCAGCGCTCAGGCAGGACAGGAAAGAACTGTCGCCGAGCGCGAGCTCGTGGAAATCACAGCCGATGCCAGTGAGAAGATCGCGAACAATACGGACTCTTTCATGTTCAACAAAGACATACGGTACTACGTGAAGGAAGTCTACATCAGCACCTATGACGTAAGCGGCGAACTGATCGTGGGCCGCCGCCCGCACAGCGTTTCTGAGTTCCCCGAGCTTGAGGACAGGACCTTCACCATGATTCATGATACCCAGGGCTTCGAATGGTTCGTCTACGACAGCTTCATCGACACAGGTAAAAACGGTATCTGGATCCGGGGAATGATGCGGCATGTCGGCCACGACCCAACAGGGACTTTCCTGCTGCGCTTTCTCCTGCTCATTCTGCCTGTCTTCATTTTCCTCGCTGTCCTGGGAGGTCTCGTCATCACGAGAAGACTATTCCGCCCTCTCCGCGAGATCATATCGACGACTGAGGAAATCCGCGCGGACGGAGACGTTTCCAAGCGGATTCCTCTCGGGAGGTCTCACGACGAGTTGTACGAGCTGACGCGCTCCATCAACGCGATGTTCGGGACTTTGGAAGATGCCATCAAGCGTGAAAAGCAGTTTTCCTCGGATGTTTCCCACGAGCTTCGCACGCCTGTCGCTGTGATCCAGACCCAGAGCGAATACGCGATGGAGGACCCCGGATACAGGGAGCAGGCCCTGGCCGTCATAAACCGGGAGGCCAGACATATGAACACGATGATCGGCCAGCTCCTTCTCCTTGCTCAAAGCGATTCCAGAAGGATCCATCTGGAAAATGAACTCATTGACCTGAGTGCCCTCCTGATGGATATCGCAGAACAGCAGCAGATCACAGCCGGGGAGGAGAATGTGGAGATCCTGACCGCCATAGATGACGGTATTTTTGTCCGGGGAGATGAAATGATGCTGATCCGGATCGTGATGAACCTCGTCTCCAATGCTGTCAAATATGGGAGAACTCCTTCTGCTGACAATATATCGGCCTCAAAGGGTGCAGGCCTCATAACAATCAGCCTCAGGGAAGAGAATGGGCGTGCCCTCTGTACTGTTTCTGATAAAGGTCCGGGTATCCCGGCCGAGGACCAGGCCCGGGTCTGGGACCGATTCTACCAGATCGATCCTTCCCGTACGGTCACTTCGGACGGCTCGTCCGGTCTCGGCCTCTCCATCGTCCAGGCCCTCACAAAGGCTATGGGCGGCAGCGTATCGCTGCGCAGCGAGGAAGGGCAAGGCGCAGCTTTCACGGTGAGCCTTCCTGCCGTCAGGCCGTGACGGCAGGCTGATCTCTCATTATACTTCTTTGGAGGATGCAGGTATCCTCCGCCGGCATGACTTTCATATTATATAGGTAATAGTATTATGAGAATTAAAATTCTGATCACAATGATGATTGTCTGTCTCCTCGGTCTTACCGCCTGCGGGGCTGCCTCTTCTTCGGACAAAAATCCTTCGACTGCACACACCGTCGAAACGACATCAGATCCATCTTCTCCACCGCCTGTTGAAACCTCAGAGGAAGAAGCCGTTATTACCCCTGCCCCCTCTGACCATTCCTCCTCAGAAAGCTCCGATTCATCCGGAAAAGTGCCTGAGCCTCAAGCTCTTCCGGAGCAGGCTTCCGGACCCGACTCTGAAGAAGAATCAAAGGCGAACTCAGCGCAAGCACCTGAAACGCCCCCTGCACCATCTTCTGATCCAGGATCAGATGGCGACCTGATTACACCGGATCAGGCCATGGAAATCATCCTGACCCGTGTTCCCGGTGCTTCCGATGCTGATATCACGGAGTTCGAGCTGGAATTCGATGACGGCCGCTGGATCTATGAAGGCGAAATGGAATACCAGGGCCTTGATTACGAGTTTGAAATCGATGCCCAGAACGGGAACATTCTTGCCTGGGAGATTGATGACTGACCGCCGGCAGCGAAGTTCCACTAATTCATTTTTAATGCTGCCTTAATCCCGTTTTAATCCCTGTCCTGTATGATAAAGACATAAAGAACACACGAAGGTATACAGGTCCAAAGGATCAATGACTTCATTTTCAAGGAGGGATTAAACATGAAAAAACACAAACAGATTCACCTGCTTCTGATGACACTCCTGGCAGCAGTCTTTATCTTCGGCCAGACACTGAGCGTCTTCGCCTCTGCGCCGGCGATCAAAAAGGTCGAGTACGAGGGCAAGGGAAAGGTCGAAGTCGATTTCACAAAAAAGGTAACCTACAGGAACGTCAAAGTCACCGTCACCGACACTAAGGGAAAAAAATACACAGCCACCGTCATCGACAAGGATACAGACGATCTCGAGTTCAGGATCTCGAAGTACAGGACCGGCCGCACCTATACGTTCAAGATCAGCGGAGTCAAAGTCAAGGGCACATCCGGGTACGGCACCATCTCCGGCACCGTAAAGATTCCGAAGAATTCCTCCGCCGTCAGCAAGTCCAAAGCTGTTTCCTTAGCCGAGGACCACGCCAGGACCGCGCTTAACGTAACCCGAATCCGAAAAGCTGAGGCAGAAAAGGATACCTTTAAGGGCAAAGCATCCTGGGACATCGAGTTTGAAGGAAAGATTGGAAACAAGTGGTACGAGTTTGATTATGACGTCAGCCGCTCCTCGGGCAAGATCCTGTCCTTCAGATATGAGTTGGATAGCTGATGCCTTCAGTTTAAAAATCGAGCATCTGCGCACAGGAGGCAGGCAGAAATGCCTGTCTCTTTGTATGCCTTCCAGATGACATTGTTGAGATTTAATCTTTCCGTGCATTGTCGATTTCCGTATCCTTATGGGTATTTATATATTCATGTGCTAACACAACAGGGGTATTGAAAGCCTTGTCAGGAACAGGCATTCAATACCCCTGAAGAGCATTTAATCTAGATAAGATTCCGGATCAGACGGCGGCGGGCCAGACTTTTCTCACACGATAATGTCGAATTTGACAATGTCATAAAAGGTAGATCTGCCTCCCCTGGCAAAGAAATGAATACCGTCATCCTTGAGAAGGTCCGGATATACATTTCCGGTCATGACGTGACGTCCTCCGTCAATAAAGACCTCGATGCTGCTTACGTCAAGGAATATCCGAAGCTCGATCCTGTCCTTATTCCCGACCGGGCAGACTCTTCTGTCAACATCCTTCTCGATGCCGGAGAAAGCGATCCCGCTTGCCGACCGGTCAAAGACGATCTCCCCGGCTTCCCGATCGTAATATACCAGCGTCTCGTGCTCTTCCCCGCAGAAAAGCCTGACTCCGGCCTGCGCTGCTGTCCCGCATTCCAGCGTTACCTGAAGCTCCAGACAGGTTCCGGAGATACCTTCGACGGAAAGACTGCTGTCCGAGACCGTGAGCGGCCCGTATATGACTTTCCCGGCGCGATAGTTCTCGATCTCACGGACAGGCTTCTGGATCAGACGGCCATCTTCCACGCTCAGCTCTCTCGGGAGCGAGTATGTACCAGCCCAGCCTTCCTTCTGCGTGGGGAAATTGCGGTCCCACATTTCCTTCCAGGCGATCATGATCACGCGCCCGTCGGGCATTCTCAGCGTCTGCGCCGCATAGAAGTCGAACCCCTGGTCCAATTCTCCGATTCCGTCAACCCTGAACCGCCCGTTCTCAAAATTCATCTCCCCGATCAGGTAGATTCCGGAATGAACGTTCTGATAGGAGGAACCTATCTGGGGCAGATTCTGGGGGCTTGTCAGGACTACCTGCCCCCCATCCAGCTCTATATAGTCTGGGCATTCATAAACACCATTGAGACAGAAGTGCTCGTGGTCCAGCGGGATCTGGCCTTCCGTATCCTCCTCGAGAAGGTGTCCCACATACTCCCAGTGAAGAAGGTCGCTGCTGCGGCAAAGAATCATGTTGCCGTATCCGTCCTTCTCCTCCGGCTCCTCTCCATCGATCTGCCCCGCGGAAGGCGAGCGCAGATTCTCGTAGTCCATGCTGGAAATGAACGCATAACTGAAGATATCGGATCCGGAGATATATGCTGGATCTGAGGCTCTTCCGGTCATTTTGGGCTTTTTGCGACCGCTCAGAACGGCTGCCAGCTCCTCTTTCGTCAGAACACGTGCGCCGGCAATAAAGTAGTACATGCCATCCTTTCGGAACAGATGGGGATCCCGGCAGTCAGTCTCCGTGACCTCCGGGCTCAGCATGTCGGAGGTCAGGATCGGATTCTCCGTAAGCTTGGTAAAATGAACACCGCCGTCCCTGGAAATTGCTATGCATTGACGCTGTCGCTCAGGCTGCGCAGCCGTATACATCAGCCACAGATCACCGTCTTTTTCAATGGCGCTGCCGGAACAGCACCCGCAGATGATCTCATAATCCTGATCCGGAACGAGAGCAACGGGAAGATTTTCCCACTTCACAAAATCGGTCGTGGTGAAATGTCCCCAATGCATCGTTCCCCACTGGGCCTTGTAAGGATAATGCTGATAAAACAGGTGTGCCTTGCTGTTGTAAAAGATAGTGCCGTTCGGGTCATTGGACCACCCCTTGGGAACGCTTGCGTGATACCTGGGTCGATAGCTCTGCATCTTTTTTCTCCTTTACGATTTCCTTCAGCTTTCACCGTCACTGAATACTCAAACCACCTGTGTTCATGAAGACATGGTCCTGCCCTTTTTGATTCGTCTCAGCGCATCCCATCCTGAATAAGTTATTTTAGACCGGGTAAAGCAGGGATGGGACTTATGTTTACAAGTATATGGATACACGACTCAAATCATGTTCACACAAGTTATTTTACTACTAATCACCTCGCTATACCACAGCAAATGCACCATGCTGTTGTACTCCCTCATTTTGCCTCTGCAAAGTCATAGGCTTCTCTGACCCACGCGAGCAGCTCTTTGTCCAGCTCCTCCCGCCTGCTGACGACGATGTGGTGCGTCCATCTTCCCGGATAGGGTTCCGTCTTCACTGCCACGCGTGCCGACTCCAAAGGCCGATGAAGCCCGAGCGTAATCACCATATAGCCATCCGGCAGTTCAGCCTTCCTCTTTACCCTTGCAAAGGAAATGCAGGCAAAGACATGCCTGTTGTAAAAGGTGATCTGCGTCTTCTGCACGCG
Source organism: uncultured Lachnospiraceae bacterium (assembly GCA_902766655.1). Lineage (GTDB taxonomy): Bacteria > Bacillota > Clostridia > Lachnospirales > Lachnospiraceae > Chordicoccus. The sequence goes on from CACXEL010000164.1 coordinate 5,767, forward strand.
CTTGCCCACCACGGGAAAGGAATCATACAGAAGTTCCTCGAAAGCCTGATACAGCAGTAGCGCGTCCTGATGCCTGTCAAAGAACAGCAGTGTATCCAAATCCGTTTCCCGCATGCCTTATCCCCTCCGCTTCTATAACAACGTGCAACATGTCGCCTTCATGTTTTCCAAGCCTTTTGCGCATTGAAAGAAAACAGACCGTCACGATTGCAATAAAGACAATCCTTCTGACTCCCCTGATTTTGAACCGAGCCTCGGCGTTTCCTTCCGGGTAGAGTTTGACCAGCTGCAAATCATCGAAAAGACATGCACCGGCTCGGTACATGTCTTTTCGAATTCCATGAGTTATGCGTAACTGTGGACGCCGGGCAGTAAGGTGTTGACACCGATGTAGGTAAAGAGCACGGCGATAAATCCGGCTACCGCGAAAATGGCGGCTGCCTTTCCGCTCCAGCCCCTCCGTATTCTCAGGTGGAGGTAGATGGAATAGATGATCCAGGTAATCAGGGACCAGGTCTCCTTGGGATCCCAGGACCAGTAGGAGCCCCAGGCGCGTTCCGCCCAGATGGCACCGGTCAGGATCGTAAATGTGAGGAAAAGAAGACCCAGGGCGACAGACCGATAGCCGATCAGATCAAGCTTCTCCTTGGACGGCACGTGGCGGTCCAAAAAGCTCTGATCCTTCATATACTCTCTCAGGAGGAAAATGATACCAAGCACAAAGGAGACACCGAAGCCGCCGTAGGCGATGATGGCAGTGGACACGTGGAAGCCCAGCCAGTTGCTCCTCAGAGCGGGCATAAGCTCGTGGACATCCTTGCTCTGCATGGCCGCATAGCCGATGATGAGGAATATGACCGGGGCCGCGAAGGTGCCCAGAACATTGAACTTGTAGCGGAGAACAAAGACGAGGCTGACCAGGCAAAGTCCCCAGGCGAAGCTGGTCGCAAACTCATACTGGTTGGTCAGCGGCAGACGGCCCGCTCCGATTCCCCGCGTGATCAAAGCGATTGTATGCAGTACGAAACCTGCTCCCTGAAGGATCACAGCGATCCTGGCTAGCTTCTCCTTCTGGGCAGCCACAAATACAAAATAAATGATCATGGCGGCGAAGTAGAGAAGCATGGTGACGGTGAAGAGCACGTTCTCGATCTGAAGGAAGCTTTCATTGACCATGAATAAATACCTCATTATTAAAGATTTGGATTTCGGGAATGGATCGATCCTCTTTGCCGGAACCGCCCATCACTGCATGAATTCCTCTTACAAATACTTTTCAGCTGTCTCCCTGAAGCGGTCTCCAAAAAGAACACCGCCCTTGCGGCTTATTGCGTGCACCGTCCAGGTGCCGTCACTTTCCTGCTCTGCCCACATTCTGGCTTCCTGAAGATAGAAGGCAAGGATGAGTCCGAGCATGACTACCAGTCCCCCGATCAGGGCCAGGAAGGTGAAGCGATCACGCTTTACCTGGATGAGCGTATAATTGCGCGGGTTCCCGAAAGTCACCGTGTAATCATCGATCGTAAGCTCTTCACTCTGCAGGAGGGCATTCATTCCCAGCATCTGGTTCTTGTAGTAGACAGAGTAAAGGTACGCCGGATTATTGGGGGAAGAAGAAATCGACATGGGGCCGGACTCACCAAGCACATAGTCCGGGTAGAAGGCGTTCAGGTAGATGACCAGGTCCGGCATATCTGCCACTCTCACATAATCCCCTGCGTAGATGACATCATCCTGAAGCGGCTCTCCGTTCTTTGTAATATGAATATCAGCCGCCCAGCCCGTGGAGTTCTGATAATAACGCATGCCAAAGATGGAGGCGGGGTTGTTCACGCTGATTTCAGCGCTCTCAAGAGCTCCATCGGAAGGCCTGCGGACCGTGATCCCGGCCGTATACTGCTCCACCGTGTCGTCCTCCCGCAGACCTACCTCGAAGGAATCGATAGTGAGAACACAGCCTGTATCCCCGACCGGCATCGAGTCACCGGGAAGTCCGTAAACAGTGTATTCCTGCTTGGTGGCCTGACCGAGACCAAAGCCAAGGATCAGGAGAAGAATGCCCAGATGGCAGACCCAGGCGCCCCAGAGGCCGGCCGTGTTCCTGACCGAGAACCTGAAGCTTCCTTTCCTTTCGTCGGGGCCGGCAGTCTCGGCAGCAGCTCCTGAAAGTGATTCATCTTTTGAAGTGCCTGCGGCCTCATCCGGTTCGCGGGATTCGTTCAGCCCGCCAAGGTCTTTCCTGTCCCCGGAGAGAATCTTACTGAAGCCCATGGCCTTGAAGAAGCCGTCCACATCCCGGATTCCCGCTACGGATACGTTTCCCGTTTTGCCCACGGAGGCAGCCGGGTCAGCCTCCCGCTTCATGATCCTGATGATGGATGGCATGCGGATCAGGTTGCAGAGCAGAAGGTTCAGGCAGAGAAATGCAGACAGGAGTATGAACCACCAGCTGTGAAAGAGATCGTCCAGCTGCAATGCCATAATGGCGCCTGCCCATCGTTCTCCATACAGCTTTGCATATGCCTCATAGCTCTGCCCCTGTGTGATCACGCTGCCCACGGTACAGGCGGCTGTCAGGACCAGCAGCAGCCCGATCGCGAACTGCATGGAGCTCGCGAATTTCCATATTTTCTTTAATGTATTCATATCAGATCATTCTTATTGCGTATTCGGTCAGAAAGAAAACGGTACGATGTAGCCCATCCCGATTGCAAAGCGCTGAAAAGGGATATCCGCTCCTTATGTCGTACAGGATGTAACGCTCCTGTCCGCACCACGGTGCATCGATTACATTTCATGTTCCTTCGACAGTCGCTGAATACTGCCGCCGATATAAAAAAGGAGGGGGAACTCCGCTCCCCCTCCTGTCAGGAACATACAGATCAGCTGCCTAAAAAAGTTCTTATGCGAAGTAAGCCATGCCGCTTTCAATCAGTTCCTCGGAGCGATCCAGACAATCGCGGGAAAGCTGCGAGTTGTGGGCGCCCTCAGAGTTCTCGACGTAGCAGTAGTCGAAGTACCACTGGGCTTCCCGGTAGATGGAGCGAATCTCGTTCAGCTCGTCCTCGGATTTGCTGCCAGACTGGTTGGCCTCGGCCAGCTTGTCCTTGAAATCGGAAAGCTTGGTGCCGACCTCAGTCTCGCGGGCCGTGATCTCATCCTGGATGCCGTGGACAAATTCGACCATATCCGTGTCGCCGTGGCAGGCAGCGCAGGTCTCAAGGAGGGTCTCATTCTCCAGCGGGCTCTGCAGCTTATGGCTGTGGTAGACAGTGCCGCTCTCAGACTGTTCGATCGGCATATGGCAGTCCGCGCACTTCAGGAACTTGGCGTGCTTGCCGTTCATGTAGGTCTCAAACTCCGGATGCTGTACCTTGAGCATCTGGGCGCCGGTGCTCTCCTGCGTCCAGTCGGAGAAGCCGATGTTCTGATAATAAGCGTACACCGCTTCCGGTCCCATGGTCTCGAGGCTGGAGTAAGGCATCATGGCTTCCTTGGTCTCCGGCACGAAATAATACTCGATATGGCACTGGCCGCAGACCATGATCGACGGATCGAAGGTATCGACATTGTCGCCGAGAGCCTCGTGTACATAGGAGTGTGTGACTACAAGCTGGCCGCCGTTGCCGGCTTCATTGGCGTGGCAGTTATAGCAGCTCACAGTCTCCTGCATCTGCGCATGTACCTCGTTGAAGTCCATGGTGTAGGCGCCGACACCCTGGTCGTTGACCAGCTTGGTGAAGTTGGGCGTCTTGCAGGTCAGGCAGTTGGCCGTCGGATGGGGACGTGCGGTAGCGGCGACATCATCCAGCGTGTAGCTGTGACCGCGGGCGCTCTCGTAGTCCTTGGCGAAGCCGTAGCCCTCGTAGATGTTGACAAGATACGGAGATTCCTCCAGATAGCTGACATGGTATTCGTTCTCGGCGTTATTGCCCATGGAAACAGCAATCTCCGGATAGACAGCTTCCCACTCTGCCGCGGTAATGACACCGTCAGCACTGGCAGCAGAAGGAGCTTCAACGTTGAGATACTTAATGTCGGCACGAGTCAGAGAGACGGCCCCCGCCTCAGCGGAACCGGCGGTCTCTGCCTCTGCGGCCCCTGACCCTGCAGTTTCTGTCTCAGCAGCCGCTGTCTCAGCGGGTGCTTCCTGCGGCAGCGAATACTCTGCCTTTGCGCATCCCGTAGCCGCAACGCCGACGATCAGGGCCAGACCGGCGGCGCAGCCACAAATAATTATGTTGATTTTTCTCTTATACATACTCTTCACCCGTAAATAATCAGTCAACAGTTTATAGAAAAAGAGTCTGCCGGCTTGCACTTGACCTCTATAACAGACTCTCATTCTTAATATATATTGTACAATGCATAACGCATATTGTCAATATCTGCCTACTGTATCAATCACGGGCAGCACATTGCTCAAATGCCGACATTCCCGCTGTTGATCCCTGCAGCACTGTTCTCCAGGGGAAGCCACTTCATGATCTTCTCGACCTCATGTCCCCAGAAGGTCCACTCGTGTCCGTAGTCCTCGGAATCATACTCGACCTTATAGCCCAGGTCAGTCAGGTAATCCCTCAGATCAAGATTTGGAGGAAGGAGTCTGTCCTTGGTTCCGCATGCCAGATAAATCCCGGGGAGGTCTTTCCCCTCTTCGACCAGCTTTCTGGCCAGCCATTTGGGATTCATGTCGGATTCCAGGACCTTGTCAAGGTCCCCGAAGATGGACTCCGCGTAATCCCTCCTCATCATAAAGAAAGGTGACTCGTTGGTCCGGTTCGGCAGGTCCTCAATGATGAGGGCACTGGAGAAGCCGGCGATATGGCTGAATGTATCGGAATACTTGAGTCCGTTCCTGATTGCGCCATAGCCGCCCATGGACAGGCCGGCGATATAAGTATCCTCACGCTTATGGGAAAGAGGGAACATCTTCCTGGTCTGCTCCACAAGCTCCCGGCCTATGAACTCGCCGTAGAAGGTGTGGGCGCCTGGCTGATCAACATAGAAGCTGTTCTCGCCACAGGGCATGACGACCGCCAGGTCGTTCTCCTCGGCGATCCGCTGGATCGAGGTCCCGGAGACCCAGTCCGTGTAATTGCCAAAGATACCATGCAGCAGGTAGAGGGTCTTGAAAGGTCTTGCCTCCCTCACAGGCGCCCCCGGGAATGCCAGCTTGTCCGTCGGAAGAATGACCTTGACGGTGACAGTCCTCATAAGACATTCGGAAATGAAATCAGCGGTGATCAGTGCCATGATAAAGTCCTCCTTGTTGTGTTATATTGTATCCTCAGCCGAAGATAGCCTGCGCTTTTTCCAGGGATGCGTATACGCCGCCGCGGGAGAGCAGATCCTGCCTTGATCCGATCTCGCTGATGCCCTGGTTCTCGACGACAGCGATCTGGTCTGCATTTCTTATGGTGGAAAGCCTGTGGGCGATGACGATGCAGGTCCTGCCTGTGCTCAGCATATCCAGGCTGTCCTGGATCCTCCGCTCCGTCACGGAGTCAAGGGCCGAGGTGGCCTCGTCCAGGATCAGGATCGGCGGCTCCTTGAGGAATACGCGGGCGATGGAGATTCTCTGCTTCTGTCCGCCCGATAGGACCACGCCGCGCTCGCCGACGAAGGTGTGGTATCCGTCCGGCATGGCCATGATTTCCTCGTGGATCTCGGCCTTGATGGCCGCGTTGATCACTTCCTTGTCCGTGGCGTCCGGCCTGCCGTACCGGATATTCTCCATGACGGTGCCGGCGAACATGAAGACGTCCTGCTGGATGATGCCTATGTTCCTGCGCAGGCTCTCCTGCGAAATCTTTCGAACATCGATCCCGTCGATCTTCACAGCGCCGCCTGACACGTCGTAGAACCTGGGCAGGAGGTGACACATTGTAGTCTTACCGCCGCCGGAGGAGCCGACCAGAGCCAGTGTTGTTCCCGGTTCCACTGTGACGTTGATATTCTTCAGGACCTCAGTGCCGTCGTTGTAGTGGAAATCCACGTTCTCATATGTGATCCTGCCTTTGATATCCCTGAGATCCACCGCGTCGGGCGCATCCATGATTTCAGGCTCCGTCCGCATGATCTCCAGGAACCTCGAGAAGCCGGCGGTACCCTGGGTATAGATCTCCATGAACTGAGCCAGTTTGCGGACCGGGCTCGTGAAGATCGACACGTAAAGGGTAAATGTCAGCAGATCCACGAGATCCAGGCTACCCTTCATGAGCATACCGCCGCCGACCGCGATCACAGCGACCTGCATGATACCGATGGTGGCCTCCATGCTGCCCATGAATTTGCCCATGGCCTTATAGTAGTCCACCCTGCTCTTCTTAAAGTTCTCGTTGGCCTCGGCGAACTTGTCCTCCTCCGCCTTCTCGTTGGCAAAGGCCTTGGAGGTCCGGATGCCGGAAATGCCGCTCTCGATGGCCGCATTGATCTCGCCTGTCTTCTTTTTGACCTCCTTGTTTGCATTTCTCATCTCGAGCCGCTGGTGCATGGATAAAAAGATGGAGACCGGCAGGAGAATCACAAGGACAAGGGTGAGTCCGGGATTAATGAAGGCCAGTATGATGACTGCGCCGATGATGGTCAGTGTGCAGGTCAGAATGTTCTCCGGACCGTGGTGGGCCAGCTCTACGATCTCGAAGAGGTCGTTGGTGACGCGCGAGAGCAGGACGCCTGTCCGGTTCCTGTCAAAGAAGCTGTAGGACAGCCGCTGCATGTGGGCGAAAACGTCTCGCCGCATGTCCGCCTCGACCAGGGTTCCGTAGCCATGCCCGATCACGGTGATCAGATACTGGAAGAATGCCCTCAGGAGGTAGGCGGCCAGAATGACGCCCATGACTGTGAAGAACAGCGTGTATAGCTTCTGCGGAAGGTAGCTGTTCATGGCTTTTCTTGTGATGTACGGGAAGGCCAGATCGATGGCCGCGATGCCCACCGAGAGCAGCATGTCGACCGCAAACAGCTTTTTGTGAGGCTTAATGTAGGAAATGAAGACCGAAAGGTCAGATTTCGAATAATCTATCCTGTTTTCCTTATTCATATATGTCTCTTTCAATTATGATGATATCGCCTTCAGTTTCCCGA
>CACXEL010000165.1 GCA_902766655.1 uncultured Lachnospiraceae bacterium
CCTCGTCCGAGGGCAGGGCCGTGTAGGTCAGCGTCCTCACAGCTCGTACTCCCTGATCTCGCAGTTGGAGATGAACCAGCTGACCAGGTCCCCCACCTTCCAGTCGTTGAAATAGGCGTCCACATACCGGCCCACGCTGCCGTGGCAGACGAGAAGCACGTTCTTGTCGGGATATTTGTCCTTGAGCTCACGGATCAGGGGGTAGATCCTGGCCACCACCTCGAACTGGGACTCGCCGCCGGGGAAGTGGATGGCGGGCTCGGGCTTGATTTCCCAGAACTCCTCGTTGGCCCGGGATGCGCCCTCGTAGATGCCGAAATTCGTTTCGATCAGTCTCGGCTCAATGTTGACGGGCAGGCCGTGGGGGGCGGCGACGATCTCCGCCGTCTGCCTGGCCCGAATGAGAGGAGACGCGAAAATAATATCGAAGGGAATGTCCTTCGCCTTCTCCGCCAGCTCCCTGGCCTGGCCGATGCCGGTCTCGTTGAGGGGCACGTCCGTCACGCCGCAGATCTTCATCTCCCTGTTCATGTCGGTCTCGCCGTGTCTTACCAAATACAGCTTCATGATTTCTCCTTATATGTAAAGCGAAAATCGGTCGTTTCAAATACTTCGGACCTTATTTTACCATTAAGTCCGGGAAATTACACCCGCTTTCCACATCGGACAATGACAAATGAGCCCCTACTTGCTATAATAGGAAACGGTGGGTGCCCGACCGGGCATCCGGCTTTTTTGGCGCAGGCCCGATCCTTTACGCTGCAACCACACTACCATGAGCCGTTCCGCCGGAGATCCGACGGGCTTATGAGGAGGCATATCATGAATTTTGTTTTTATTTCCCCGCAGTTCCCCCGCACCTACTGGAACTTCTGCGACCGTCTGAAGAGGAACGGCGTGAACGTCCTGGGCATCGGGGACACCCCTTACGACGAGCTTGAGTGGGACCTGAGGAATTCCCTTACCGAATACTACAAGGTCGGCAGCCTGGAGAGCTACGATGAGGTCTTCCGGGCAGTCGCCTTCTTTTCCTTCAAGTACGGCAAGATCGACTGGCTGGAGTCCAACAACGAGTACTGGCTGGAGCAGGACGCGCGTCTGAGAACGGACTTCAACATCACCACCGGCATCCAGGCGGACGATATCGGCCATTTCAAGCACAAGTCCGACATGAAGCGCTACTACGCAGAGGCAGGCGTGCCATCCGCCCGCTGCTGCCCTGCCACGACCCTGGAAGCTGCCAAAGCCTTCACGGCCGAGGTCGGCTATCCCATTATCATCAAGCCGGACGTAGGTGTCGGCGCCTCCGACACCCACAAGATCAGGAGCGACGAGGAGCTGGCGGAATTCTTCAGCCATTCCCTGGCTGTCCCCTATCTCATGGAGGAGTTCATCGACGGTGAGCTCTACTCCTACGACGCCATCAGTGACTCCAGGGGCGAGCCCCTCTTCGAGTCCATGACCAGCTGGCCGCCCTCCATAGCGGACATCGTGAACGAGGGGCTGGACCTGGTCTACTTTGTGGCCGGAGACGTTCCGGAAGGTCTCCGGAAGGCCGGCCGGGCCACCGTCAAGGCCTTCAAAGCCTCCCGCCGCTTTGTCCATCTGGAGTTCTTCCGCCTCAAGGCCGATAAGCCCGGCATGGGGAAGAAGGGCGATTTCGTCGGCCTCGAGGTCAACATGCGCCCCGCCGGCGGCTACACGCCGGACATGATGAACTTCGCCCACAGCCTGGACGTCTACCAGATCTATGCGGACATGGTCACCGCGGATGCCCGCCTCTTCCCCCAGGCCGAACAGGAATTCTACTGCGTCTACGTCGGCCGCCGCGATGGGCACAGCTACGCCCACAGCCATGAAGAGATCCTGGCCCGCTATGGCGGGAGCATGGTCATGTGCGAGCGGATCCCGGACATCCTCTCCGGCGCCATGGGCAACCAGATGTACACCGTGAAGCTACCGGACCGTACGGAAGCCGACGAGTTCATCCGCTTCGCGACAGAGAAGGCCTGAGACTGCCATGAGAACAGGAAAGCATTATCTGATTTCTCTTCTGGTCACGGTCGTGGTCATCATGATCGTCGTGGTCATCATGGTCGCCGCAGGTCTCTACGACGGAAAGTCTCCGCTGCCCGTCATGGTCGTCGCCCTCTTCGCCTCCATGATCGGCGAAGCCGTCGCGAGACGTTTTGACCAATGATGTGTTCTGCTTGAAAAGGAGTTCATAATGGAAATCAAATATTATAAGGAATACAGCAATATCCTGGGACGGGACATGGAATACAAGGTCTTCGGTTCCTCCGGCAAGATCTGCTTCGCCTTCGCCCCCCAGAGCGGCCGTTTCTACGATTTTGAGAACTTCCACATGGTGGACGTGGCCTCCAAATGGATCGAGGAGGGCAGGCTCCAGATCGTCTGTCCGGACAGCATCGACGAAGAGAGCTGGTCCGGCCGCGAGCACGGCACCGAGGACGACTGGCGCTTCCGCAAGCAGGAAGAGTGGTTCCTCTACATCACTGACGAGCTCTACCCGACGGTCAAGGCCCGGAACACCTCCGAGGCCGCCCAGGGGCGCTGCATGACCACCGGCTGCAGCATGGGCGCCCTCCACGCCGCCAACTTCTTCTTCCGCCGGCCGGACCTCTTTGACACGGTCATCGCCATGAGCGGCATCTACAACGCCCAGTACTTCTTCCCCGGCTCCACCCATCCACTGGCATACGACAACTCCCCTGCTATTTTCCTGAAGAACCTGCCCGCCGGCCACCCCTACAGAAAGCTGTACGCCGACTCCAAAATCATCATCTGCGTGGGCCAGGGTGCCTGGGAGGACGAGCTGCTGGAGAGCACACGTGAGCTCGACGCCACGTTGAAGGCCGCCGGCATCGACGCCTGGATCGACTACTGGGGAATGGACGTCAACCACGACTGGGACTGGTGGCAGAAGCAGTTCCCCTACTTCCTGGAAAAGGTCTTCGATGAGCCGGCCGGAAATGAAGCCACCCCCGCCGAGTGAGCTCCGCTTTTTCGAGGCTGCCCTCGCAGGACCAAGTCTTTCATCAAGAGATCAGCCTCCCGTCCGGACAGGGATCCGCCTGTATCCGCGGGATGCCTGAAAGAAAGGAGTTACCCATGTCCGTCCGCAGGCTTCTGATCGTCATCGACATGCAGAACGACTTCATCGACGGGTCCCTCGGCACCGCCGAGGCCGTCGCCATCGTCCCCAGGGTGGTGGAGGAAATCAGAAAATACTCCGTCTTCGACATTCTGGCCACCAGGGATACCCACCCCGCCGATTACCTGAGCACCCAGGAGGGCAGGAACCTCCCGGTGGTTCACTGCGTGAAGGGCACGCCGGGCTGGGAGCTCAATCCCCAGGTCGCCGAGGCCCTCGGCGCCGCCGCGGTCATCGACAAGCCCACCTTCGGTTCCACTGCCCTGGCCGATATCATCCGGGGCATGGCCGAGACGAACGACCTGGACATCACCCTGATCGGCCTCTGCACCGACATCTGCGTGGTCTCCAACGCTCTCATGATCAAGGCCTTCGTTCCGGAGGTGCCCATCCACGTCATCGCGGACTGCTGCGCAGGCGTCACGCCCGCCACCCATGAAGCCGCCCTGACCACCATGCGGATGTGCCAGATCGACGTTCAATGAGAATGGACGGCCGCCGAATGCCATCTCCCGGAGATAAAAAAGGACCTTCTGTTGACTGGGATGTCAACAGAAGGTCCTTTTTTATCTCCGGGTGACCGGCTTCAGGCCAGCCTGGACAAGCCGGAAAAAGCGGTTGGGAATCATTACTCCAAAGTCCCACCCTTTTTTCAGAGATCCACGCCCTCCAGGAAGGCGATGTAGCCCTTCAGGGCCTCGTAGATATCCGCCTTGGAGGAAGCCTCCCAGGGCGCATGCATGTTGAGGACCGGCACGCCGCTGTCGATGACGTTCATGCCATAGAGCGCAAGGATGTAGGCGATGGTACCGCCGCCGCCCAGGTCGACACGGCCGATCTCGGCAGTCTGGTAGACGACTCCCCGCTCATCGAAGACCTTGCGGAGGTGGGCAATATACTCGGCGTTGGCGTCATTGGACCCGGATTTGCCACGGGCTCCGGTGAACTTGTTGAGGCACAGACCGTAGCCCAGGAGAGCGGCATTCTTGCGGTCAAAAGCAGAAGCATAGTTCGGGTCGAAACCGGCGGAGACGTCGGAGGAGAGCATGCAGGAGCTGGCCAGGCAGCGGCGCAGGGCCATCTCGGAGTACTGGCCGGCCAGGTTCAGGACCTCAGCCACGGCATTCTCGAAGAAGCGGGATTGCATACCGGTGGCGCCGACGCTGCCGATTTCTTCCTTGTCCACCAGGATACAGCAGGCTGTGCGCTTTACGTCCCCGGCCATCTCGATAGCGCGCAGGGAGGGGAATGCACAGACGCGGTCGTCCTGGCCGTAGGCGAGGACCATGGACCGGTCGAAGCCTGCGTCGCGTGCCTTGCCGGCCGGCACGATCTCCAGCTCCGCGGAGCGGAAATCTTCCTCCTCGACACCGTATTCGTCCTTCAGAATGGCGAGGATACCCCGGCGGACGGCACCGCTGACCTTTTTCTTCTCAGCACCCTCGGCTTTCTCCGCAGCCAGCGCGTAGGCCTGGCCGGCGGTCAGGGACTC
>CACXEL010000166.1 GCA_902766655.1 uncultured Lachnospiraceae bacterium
CATCCCTGTCACGAAGCAGCGTAGCCAAAACAATTCTCCTGACCGCATCCCTCTAAGGGAAGGGGAATTGTTTTGGCGCAGCGTCCCCTCTGCCCACCGGTGAATCCCTGTTGCATTCCCTGCCAGTTATGCTAAACTGAACAGGAACCGCCCTGCAGGCGGCCAATCATCCATCCCAAAAGGAGAATCCCATGACAACACCAGAAGCTTTAGCATATGTGACCAAGGTACTCGAACAGGTCGACCTCTACCGCCACGCCGCCTCCGTGGTCCAGTACGATATGGAGACCGTCTGCCCGCCCAAGGGCATGTCCCGCCAGGGCGAGGTCGGCGCCTTCCTGGCCAACCAGGCCTTCCGGCTCACGAAGGACGATGCCTTCATCGAAGCTGCCGAAGCCCTCTACTCCGGCCGCGACGGGCTGAACGAGTTCGAGCGGGCTCTGGCAGACAAGCTCCACCGCGAATACCTTCGTACCCGCCGCATGACGGCCGAAGACCAGCATGAGCAGGCCAGGGTATCCAACCAGGCCTACGTGGACTGGATCTCCGCCAAGGAGGCAGACAACTTCAGCCTCTTCGCCCACTCTCTGGAGGAGGTGCGGCGCGTGGAAATGAAATCCATCACTCTCATGGACAATGCCAGCCCCATCGCCTACGACAACCTCCTTGACACCTACGAGCGCGGCATGACCTCCGCTGAGCTGGACCGCCTCTTCGGCGCCTGCCGGGAGCGTCTGGTTCCCCTCCTCCGCAGGATCATGGCCTCCAAAAAGAAGATCCGCCGTGATTTCCTGACCCGTCCGGTGAACGACCGGGCCCAGGAGGCGATGGCGAGGTACCTCCTGACCACCATCGGCTTCGACTTCAGCCGCGGCGCGCTGGGTACGACGGAGCACCCCTTCACGGACGGAATGGGGCAGTTCGACGAGCGAGTGACCACCAACTATGACCCGAAGCACTTCCTCACCTGCCTCTACAGTGTGATCCACGAGGGCGGACACGCGCTCTTCGACATGAACCAGCCGGCTGAGAACTGGAAGTACTACATGACCGACGTCAAGACCATGGGCCAGCACGAGTCCGTCTCCCGCTTCTACGAGAACCGGATCGGGCGCTCCGAGGCCTTTATTGGCCTCATTTACCCGAAGCTTCGGGAGCTCTTCCCCGAGCTCATGGCGGACGTGTCAGCGCGCGAGCTCTACGAGGCCGTCAACTATGTGGAGCCCTCCCTCATCCGGACGGAGGCGGACGAATTCACCTACACCTTCCACATCATGATCCGCTATGAAATCGAGAAGGAGATCGTCAGGGGGAATGTGAGCACTGCCGACCTGCCCCGGCTCTGGAACGACACTTACGAGAAATACCTGGGCATAAGGCCCTCCGGCGACCGGGATGGTATACTCCAGGACGTTCACTGGACGGGAGGCTTCGGCTATTTCCCGACCTATGCCCTGGGAAATATGTATAACGCCATGTATTACAACCGCATGAAGGAGGAGCTGGATATCGACAAGGCCGTTTCCGAAGGCCGGTTCGACCTCATAAACGGCTGGATGCGGGAGCACGTCTTCCAAAAGGCTGACCGTCTGGCTCCCAGAGATTGGATCCGGGACATCACCGGCAGGGACCTGACGCCGGATGACTTCCTGGACTATCTTGAGAAGAAGTACACGGCCATCTACGAGCTGGACTAAAGCAGAGAAAAATAGTTCTTGCGGAGCAGGGATATATTTATATAATTACAAGTAACAGCAAAGCAGCGTCATGCCTGCACCGAAAGCGAAATACCAGTAAGGAGGTAGAAAGCGTTGGCAGATCAAAACAATGGAGCCGGCGGGAACAATTCCAACGGGAACGGCGGCAATAACGGTTCCGGCCAGGGTTACTGGAACGGTGGCCAGGGTCCTTACAGCCAGGGCCCCGGAAACGGCGGCAGAGGTCCCTACAGCCAGGGACCGGGGAACGGCGGCAAAAGTCCTTTCCGATTCGACAAGGGGGGAAAGGGCCCCACTCCCTTCAATTTTAAGCCCGGCAAGGGCGGCCCGACAGACCTGGGCGGCAGCCTCAAAAAGTTCGGCAGGTATCTTCTGATCGTGGTCATCGTGATCTTCGTCTTCACCACGGTGAGCGGAGGCTTCTACAACGTCTCCGAGCAGGAGAACGCCGTCGTGACCATGTTCGGCAAGGTCATCCAGACCAACACGGCCGGTCTTTATTTCAAGATTCCCTACATTCAGCAGGTCCGCATGGTCGACATGACGACCCACGGCATCGGCATCGGCTACAGTGTGGACGGAAACGGGCAGAACTTCACGGTGGAGGACGAGGGAATCATGATCACCTCCGACTTCAACTTTGTCGATATCGACTTCTACCTGGAGTACAAGGTCTCCGACCCGGTCCAGTACCTCTACAACTCCCGCCAGCCGGAAGTCATCCTGAAAAATACAGCCCTTGCCTGCATCCGCTCCACGGTCAGCGATTTCCCGGTGGACGACGTCATCACGACCGGCAAGAGCCAGATCCAGCAGGACGTCCGGGAGAAGCTGGTGGCGGAGCTGGAGGAACAGCAGATCGGTCTCCAGCTGGTCAATATCCAGATCCAGGACGCAGAGCCTCCGACACGGGAGATCGTCCAGGCCTTCAAGTCGGTCGAGACAGCCAAACAGGGCAAGGAGACCTCCCTCAACAACGCCAACAAGTACAGGAACGAGCAGATCCCGGCGGCGGAGGCGGAGGCCGACAAGATCGTTCAGGCAGCGGAAGCAGCCAAGCAGACCAGGATCGCCGAGGCCGAAGGCCAGGTGGAGCGCTTTAACCAGATGTTCCGGCAGTATGAGCTCTATCCGCTGATCACCAAGCAGAGGCTCTACTACGAGGCCATCGAGGAAGCCCTGCCGGGCACCAAGGTCATCATCACCGACGGCACGACCCAGGAGGTCCTTCCGATCGAGAGCTTCACGGGAACCTCTCAGGGCACCTCGAATAACCAGTATTCCCAGCCGACAGGCTCAGACCAGTGAGAAAGGAGACAGGACCATGAAAAAAGGTATTATCATCGGTATCATCGTGCTGCTCCTGGTCCTCATTTCCGGGTCTGTCTACTCGGTCAATGAGAAGGAATACGCCGCCGTCCGCCAGTTCGGCAAGATCGTGGCGGTCAAGGAGGAGCCGGGACTTCAGCTCAAGACTCCCTTCATCCAGAACGTGCAGAAAATAAGCGCCGCGATCAAGATCTACGATATTCCGGCGTCCGACGTCATCACCAAGGACAAGAAGTCTATGATCGCCGACAATTACGTCCTCTGGAAGGTGACCGAGCCCACCAAGTACATCCAGACCCTGAACGCGCTGGATGACCGTGCCCTGGAGAGGATCGAGGCGGCCGTTTACAACGCCACCAAGAGCGTCATTTCCTCCATGACCCAGGATGAGATCATCGCTGCCCGCGGCGAGACCCTGACCCGGCTCATCACCGAGAAGGCCAACAGCGATATCGGCAGCTACGGCATCGTCATTCTCCAGTCCCAGATCAAGACCCTGGACCTGCCCGACGACAACAAGGAAGCCGTCTACGAGCGCATGATTTCCGAGCGCCAGAACATAGCTGCCTCCTACACGGCCGAAGGCAGTGCCGAGGCCCAGAAGATCCGCAACGAGACCGACAAGGAGACCGCCATCATGAAGGCGGAGGCCATGAAGCAGGCCGCCGTGCTGGAGGCCGAGGGCGAGTCCCGCTACATGGAGATCCTTCAGGAGGCTTACAATACGGAGGAGAAGGCTGATTTCTACAACTTCCTGCGCTCTCTGGATGCCTTCAAGGCGGCCATGAGCGGGCCCAACAAGACCATCATCCTGGACAAGGATTCCGAGCTGGCCAAAATCATCTACGGCATCTCTTGAGCTGTGGCATTCAAGCCGGGTGAGAATAAGGGACGGGCTTTTCTCTCAAATTCCTGGATTTTGAGAGAAAAGCCCGTCCCTTATTTTCAATCCCGCTCAGTGTCTGTCCGCGGTGACGTCCGCGTAAAGCAGTCTGTACTGTTTGGGCGAGACGCCGTATTCCTTGATAAAGGCCCTGTAGAAGCTGGTGTAGTCCCTGAACCCGCAGAGGCCGTAGGCCTCCCCGACGGACATGCCGCTGAGCAGGGCATCCCGGGAAACTGTCAGCCTCCGTTTGGTCAGATACCGGTGGACCGAGAGCCCAAGCTCCTCCTGAAAGAGGTGGGAGATGTAGAACTTGCTGACGAAGAACCGCGCCGCCAGGGTATCCAGAGTCAGGTCCTCGTCGAAGTGGGTGTCGATGTAGGAGGCGATGGCCTCGCAGAGGCTGCGGGTCTCATTTTTAATGCCCGCGTGGGCCTTCTCATAGACCATCCGGTTCAGCGAGAGAATCAGCTCGGCCGCAAGGTTGGGGATCCGGGCCTCCCGGCCGAAGCGGTCGGTGCGGATCTCAGCCAGGAGTGTGTAGACCAGGGCTTTCAGGGCGTTGAAGTCTACGTCGTCCACGTGGTAAATGAAGCCCTTCCCGGCCAGCGTCTCCCGGATCAGGTAGACGTAGCTCTCCGAAAGCGCGGCCAGAGAGGCACAGAAGTCCTTTGAGATCCAGAATACTATCCTCTGGTAGTTGACGGAAGGATCGCTGATGACGGCCCGGTGGGACTGCCCCGGCGGCACAATGATGATGTCGCCGGGCTTCAGGGGTACCGACGGACCATCCAGCTCCATGGAGACGCTGCCGCCCATGAAAAAATAGAACTCATAGTAGTCATGGACATGCCTCTCCACAGTGGAGAAATGCAGGTCGCTGTAGTAAAAAATCTCAAAATCCTCCGAGAGCATGTACTGGCGGGGCTCGAAGGCGGAGGTAAGA
The DNA here is from genome assembly GCA_902766655.1 of uncultured Lachnospiraceae bacterium. Classification (GTDB taxonomy): domain Bacteria; phylum Bacillota; class Clostridia; order Lachnospirales; family Lachnospiraceae; genus Chordicoccus. The sequence continues at coordinate 4,877 of CACXEL010000166.1, forward strand.
TGTCTGGGCATGGATGGCTCCTTGTAAGCTTTGCTGCCGGCGGGGGATAACAAAAAGGGATTTCCCCTGCTTCGGGCTGATTTTCTCTAATCATACAACAATCAGCAATATTTGCAATGAATGAATCAATAATTGCAAATAATATCCCTTCAGGCAGGAATTAAGCTTTCATCTTATAAGCGTTTCTGTTACAATGGAACGCGGTCGGCTTTTAGCCGGCAAGCACGGGCAGGGCCTGTGCGGTTCATCGCTTCCGGGAGCGCAACAGCCCGGTGTCACCTGCGGTTCCATTCGTGACCGTATGACTATATTTCTCTTCCGGAGCAGGCGGCCTTCATCCGGCCGGGCCTCCCGGAATGCCGGCTGCCATGCCAGCCGGCCGTTAGGTTACTTACGGGAGGTACCTGCGATGAAAGACGAACTCATCACCCTCAAATCGATCTCCAAGTCCTTCGGAGACAAGCTGATCCTTGACGACCTGAACCTCACCATCCACGAAAATGAATTCGTGACCCTCCTTGGCCCCTCCGGCTGCGGAAAGTCCACCACGCTGCGGATCATCGGCGGTTTCGAGAGCCCCGACAAGGGCAGCGTCATTTTTGAGGGCCGCGATATCACCAACCTGCCGCCAAACAAGAGGCAGCTCAACATGGTGTTCCAGAACTACGCCCTGTTCACCCATATGTCAGTGGCTGAGAATATCGCATTCGGCCTCAGGATCGGGAAGAAGCCCAAGGATTACATTGAAGACAAGATCCGCTATGCCCTGAAGCTGGTGAATCTTGAGGGATATGAACGCCGTTCTCCCAGCACCCTTTCCGGCGGCCAGCAGCAGCGGATCGCCATCGCCCGCGCCATCGTCAATGAACCCAAGGTCCTCCTTCTCGACGAGCCCCTGGGCGCCCTCGACTTAAAGCTCCGCCAGGACATGCAGTATGAGCTGATCCGCCTCAAGAACGAGCTGGGCATCACCTTCATCTATGTCACCCACGACCAACAGGAGGCCCTGACCATGTCCGACAAGATCGTCGTCATGAACCAGGGCTACATCCAGCAGGAGGGCACGCCGGAGCAGATCTACAACGAGCCGGAGAACGCCTTCGTGGCGGACTTCATCGGCGACAGCAACCTCTTCCCGGCCGTCATGATCCACGACCGTCTGGTCGCCATCGACGGCAATCACTTCGACTGCGTCGACGAGGGCTTCGGCGTGAACACGCCGGTCGATATCGTCATCCGCCCCGAGGACGTGGAAATCGTGCCGCCTGCGAGAGGCACCGTCACGGGCGTGGTCACGGATGTCATTTTCAAGGGCGTCCACTACGAGATGTGCATCGACGTCCAGGGCCGCGAGTGGGTCTGCCAGTCCACCGTCGCCCACGCTGTCAACGAAGAGGTGGGCATCCGGGTAGACCCCTTCAACATTCAGGTCATGAAGAAGCCTGAGTCTGAGGATGAGGAGGCCGCCGGGATCAATGAGTAAAACCAGTAAGCATACGGCGATGCTGGGCCTTCCCTACTATGCCTGGGCCATCGTCTTCATCATCGTGCCGCTTTTTATGGTGGTCTATTACGGCCTCACGGATAAGACCGGCGCCTTCACGCTGGACAACGTCATGGCCATCGCGCATCCCGCCCACGCCAAGGCCCTCTGGACCTCCCTGGTCCTCTCCCTGGAGTCCACGGCGGTCTGCCTTCTCCTGGCCTATCCCCTGTGCCTGGTCCTGGCCAGGAGCGGGAAGAGTTCCAACTCCTTCCTGGTCCTCTTCCTGATCGTGCCCATGTGGATGAATTTCCTGCTCAGGACCTACGCCTGGCAGTCCATCCTGGAGAAGACGGGGATCATCAACACGGCCCTTGCGGCCCTGCACCTGCCGCCCCAGCACCTGATCAACACCAAGGGAGGCATCATCCTGGGCATGGTCTATGATTTCCTGCCTTTTATGATCCTGCCCATCTACAATGCGCTGGCCAAGATCGACAGGAACGTCATCCACGCGGCCCACGACCTGGGCGCGGACGACCTGCAGACCTTCCTGCGGGTCATCCTTCCACTCTCCATGCCGGGTGTCATTTCCGGCATCACCATGGTCTTCATCCCGGGCATGACGACCTTCGTCATCTCCGCCCTCCTGGGCGGCGGCAAGATCCTCCTCATCGGCAACGTCATCGAGCAGGAATTCACGCTGGCCTACGACTGGAACATGGGCTCGGGCCTGTCGCTGGTGCTCCTGGTCTTCATCGTCATCAACATCGTCATCCAGATGCTGACCGACAAGGACGGAGAGGGGGTCCTGTAAGAAATGAAAGCACTGAAAAAGTTCTACGTTGGTCTCATTTTCGTCTTCATGTACTCGCCCATTGTCCTGCTCTTCATCCAGTCCTTCAACCGGTCGAAGAGCCGCGGCCACTGGGGCGGTTTCACCCTGCAGTGGTACGCCCAGCTCCTGGACGATGAGAGCATCCTGGAGGCCCTGCGCAACTCCATCCTCCTGGCTGTCCTCTCCGCGGCGATCGCTGTGGTCCTGGGAACAGCGGCCTGCGTGGCCATGCAGAAGATGCGGGCAAAGAGCCGTGCCGTCGTGATGGGTGTGACCAACGTGCCCATGCTGAACGCGGATATCGTCACGGGCGTTGCCCTCATGCTGCTCTTCCTCACCATCAAGATCGAGCGGGGCTTCTGGACCGTACTCCTGGCCCACATCACCTTCAACATACCCTATGTGATCCTGAACGTCATGCCGCGCTTCCGGGAGCTGAATCCCCACATCTACGAGGCGGCCCTGGACCTCGGCGCGACTCCGGTCTACGCTTTCTTCAAGACCGTTCTGCCGGAGATCATGCCGGGCGTGGGTTCAGGCGCCCTCATGGCCTTCACCATGTCCCTGGACGACTTCATCATCACCCACTTTACCACCGGGTCGGGCACCCAGACCCTGTCCACCAAGATCTACTCCGAGGTCAAGATGGGCATCAAGCCCGAGATCTACGCCCTGTCCTCCGTCATCTTTGTGACAGTGCTGGTGCTGCTCATTCTGGTCAACCGGGTCCAGTACAGGCTGGACCGCCAGAGACTGGAGGCGGAATGATGAAATACAGGAATATTATGACAATCAGAAAGCTGACCTCCCTCGCCCTGACAGGCGTCCTCCTCACCGGCTCCGCCCTGACCCTGGGCGGCTGCTCTCAAAAGAGCGATGACAACGCCAACGTCCTCTATGTCTACAACTGGGGAGAATACATCGGGGAGGACGTGGTCGAGAAGTTCGAGGAGGAGACCGGCATCACGGTCATTTACGACGAGTTCGAGACCAATGAGGTCATGTTCCCCAAGATCGACGCGGACCCCTCCGAGTACGACGTCATCTGCCCCTCCGACTACATGATCGCCAAGATGATCGAGAACGACCTCCTGCGGCCGCTGGACTGGGATAAGATGCCCAACGCCACGGCCTACACAGGCAAGACCTATCTCGAGCAGGCCGAGTCCTTCGACCCGGGCAACGTCTATTCCGTCCCCTACACCTGGGGCACGGTCGGCATTCTCTACAACACCGAGGAGGTGGACGAGGAGATCGACAGCTGGTCCGTCCTCTGGGATGAGAAGTATTACGACGAGATCCTCATGCAGGACTCCGTCCGCGATATTTTTGCTGTGGCTCTCAAATATCTGGGCTACTCCCTCAACACGACCGACCTGGCCGAGCTGGAGGAGGCCCGGGACCTCCTGATCAGACAGAAGCCCCTGGTCCAGGCCTACGTCGTCGACGAGGTCCGCGACAAGATGATCGCGGGCGAGGCCAAGATCGGCGTCATCTACTCGGGCGAGGCCGAATACACCCGCGAGGAAAATGAAGCCATGGCCTATGTGATCCCCAAGGAGGGCACCAACGTCTGGATCGACGCCTGGGTCATCACCCGCGACACCCACCACTACGAGAACGCTCTCAAGTGGATCGACTTCATGTGCCGCCCGGACATCGCCCTGGAGAACTTCGAGTACATCTATTACTCGACGCCCAACATCGGCGCCATGGAGCTCATGGACGAGGAGGAGCTGGAGAACGAGACCCTCTTCCCCGACCTGGACAACTATGACAATCTCGAGGCCTTCGACTACCTGGGAGAGGAGGCCGAGGCCATGTACTTCGAGCTCTGGAAGGAGCTCAAGTCGGCCGACTGATTCATGCGACAAAGGGACTGATCTTTTGAGAAAGAGGGACGGACCTTTTCTGTCAGAATTCTCTGATTTTGACAGAAAAGGTCCGTCCCTCTTTCTCAAAAGGCCTATTGACAAACCCGACGAAAGCGGTATAATATTAGCACTCGACTGAGACTGTTGCTAACAACGTTAAAACAGCTATCCCAAGCTTTTACATAGATCGGAGGTGAAAGAGATGATGGAAATGGAAACACGCATGGTCCTGCCTGTTTTTGACGCGGTCATTCTGCCCGACGTGGACATGCGGCTCAGCGCTGACACCGTCAGCGAGGAGGAGAAGAGCCGGATCAAGATCGACGGCGGAAAAATCGCCATCGTCCCGCTCAAGGCAGAAAAGGACCCGGGGGAGCGGAACGCCCTCAAGGAGGATGACTTTTATCCCCTGGGCGTGGCGGCCGAGGTCCTGGAGATATCCAACGAACGGTTCGGTGTGGTCATGCACGTCCAGACCAGAGAGAAGATCAGCATCAGCCACGTCACGGCCAATTCGGGCATCGTCGAGGCGGTATGCACGCCTGTGGACGAAATCATGGATGTGACCGAGGAGAGCGAGGACAGGCTCCTTGACGCCCTCAAAAAGCAGTGCACAGAGCTGGCGGGCAATATCCGCGGCGGCGAGTACGCCATCGAGTACATCAAGATGATCGGGAGCGTCAATGAGTTCGCCTGCGCCTTCCTGAACTTCTTCGACCTGACGCCGGACGAAAAATACGGCCTGCTTCAGACCGACTCCTTCAAGGAGCGGGGGGAGATGATCCACGAGGCCCTCATGCGCTTCAAGGCCGGCGTCGACCTTCAGGTCACCCTGGCCAACCGGGAGGACCCCGAGAACACCGCCTACAAGAAGCACGCCATCAGCAAGCAGATGAAGCTCCTGCAGAAGGAACTGGACGACCTGGAGGGCGGCGAGCAGGAGGACGAGGACAGCTTCAAGGCCAGGATCGAGCGCTGCCACATGCCCGAGGAGGCAGAGAAGGAGGCCCTGCGGATCTTAAAGCGTTTCGAGCAGGAGCCTGAGAACGGCGCCGAGTACAACTCCCTTTACGATTATCTGGACTTCCTGACCTCCCTGCCGTGGCAGGTGGAGGAGCAGAAGGATATCGACATGAAAAATGCCCGGAAGATCCTGGACCGCGACCACTACGGCTTAAAGAAGGTCAAGGAGAGGATCCTGGAGCACCTGGCTGTCATGCAGCTCAACGGCAAGCAGAACGGCTCCATCCTCCTCTTCGTGGGCGCGCCGGGCACCGGCAAGACGTCCATGGGGCGGAGCATAGCGGAAGCCATGGGGCGGAAGTATGTCCGCATTTCCCTGGGCGGTATCCGGGATGAGGCGGAGATCCGCGGCCACAGACGGACCTATATCGGCTCCATGCCGGGCCGGATCATGGAAGGCATCAAGCGCGCGGGAGCCATGAATCCCGTCGTGGTCCTCGACGAGGTCGACAAGATACGTTCGAGCTTTGACGGAGACCCGTCCTCCGCCCTGCTGGAGGCCCTGGATCCGGAGCAGAATTCGACTTTCACGGACCACTATGCCAACGTGCCCTACGACCTTTCCCACGTATTCTTCGTCTGCACGGCCAACACCTGGGATACGATCCCGCGGCCCCTGCTCGACCGCATGGAGATGATCGAGCTGCCGGGCTATACGCCGGAGGAACACTTCCAGATCGCCAAACGCCATCTGGTGCCCCAGGCGCTGGCGGACACAGGTCTTAAGAAGGCGGATATCCGGTTCACGGACGGAGCGCTCAGGAAAATCATTTCCGAGTACACCTCAGAGGCAGGCGTCCGCGGCCTCAAGAAGCAGATCCTGGCGGTCTGCCGCAAGGCGGCCGTGGAGATCGTCGAGGCCCGTCTGGAGGACAAGGCCAGGGCACCCGAGGAAAAGGAAGCCCCGAAGAGGAAAACTCTGGTGGTCGCCGAGCGAAATGTGGAAAAATATCTGGGCAAGAAGATCATCAACCACGACAAGGTCATGAAGGACAACCCTGCCGGCGTGGTCACGGGACTCGCCTGGACCCAGGCGGGCGGCGAGATCCTCTTCATCGAGTCGGTGGCCATGGACGGCGGCGGGCACATCCACCTGACCGGCCAGATCGGCGACGTCATGAAGGAGTCGGCGGAGACCGCCGTCAGCCTTGTGAAGAGCACCTTCATGGGCAGAGGCTACGACTTTGGCCGGAAGGATATCCACATCCATATCCCGGAGGGCGCCGTGCCTAAGGACGGCCCTTCGGCGGGCATCACCATGTTCACGGCTGTCGTTTCCCTGGTCACCGGGAAGCCGGTCAGCCCTTACCTGGCCATGACCGGCGAGATTTCCCTGCGGGGCCAGGTCCTGCCCATCGGCGGTCTGCCCGAGAAGCTCATGGCTGCTGAGAGGGCGGGCGTCAAGAAGGTCCTCATCCCCAGGGAGAATGTGCGGGATCTGGAGGACGTGCCTGCAGAAATCCGCAACAAGCTGGAGATTGTTCCGGTCACGAACGTCGCCGAGGTCATCCGGGAGGCCCTGGACATGGACCTGCCGGCCCGCTCCGGTCAGCCCTTCCGTATGGAGGAGGAGCCGCAGGGCGAGTGAGCCTTATAAAAACAGCATAAAAGCCATTCGGTCCTCCGCGTCATTCATCGGCGCGGAGGACTTTTTCTTTCAGGCGGACACCTTGTCCGCCAGGGCAGACATCGGCGGTCATGAGATGACGGCGGGCCTGCCCGGTCGGCGGAAAGCTGTTTCCGGTCTCCTAAGCTCCTGACTTCTTCACTTTAGTTGACTAAAATGGCGAGATGTGGTTTAATGGGAGGTGACCGCGCCGGCCAAGGCCGATATTGCGCGGGTCCTTCTGCGCCTGCAGGGTCTGCATTTTATTGAATAACGGACGGCAGGGCGGGAAGGGCATATATATTAACGAGGAAGAAGGTAATAACCATGCGAGCAAGCGGTATTCTGTGCCCCATCTCATCGATCCCGTCGCCCTTCGGCATCGGCTGTTTTTCCAGGGAAGCCTACGAATTCGTGGATTTCCTGAAGAAGGCCGGCCAGGCCTACTGGCAGGTCCTGCCCTTCGGCCCCACGGGCTTCGGCGATTCCCCCTACCAGAGCTTTTCCACCTTTGCCGGGAACCCCTATTTTATCAGTCTCGGCAGGCTGGTCGGGAGAGGCCTGCTGACCTGGAACGAGGTGGACAGCTTCGAATTCGGCCATGATCCGGCGGACGTCGATTACGGCAAGCTCTACAATAACCGGTTCAAGGTCCTGAAGATCGCTTCCCTCCGCTTCTTTGCATCGCCGGACGAGGACTATGAGAAGTTCGTCGCCGACAACGCTTACTGGCTCGACGACTACGCCCTCTACATGGCGGTCAAGCTGGCCAACGGCGGCAAGAGCTGGACCGACTGGCCGGAGGATATCAAAAAGCGTGAACCGGCCGCCATAGCCGCCGCTTTTGAGGAGCACAAGGAGACCATCGACTTCTTCCGCTTCCAGCAGTATATGTTCAACGTCCAGTGGCATGACCTCAAGGCATATGCCAACAGGAACCATGTCGAGATCATCGGCGACATCCCCTTCTACACCGCCTTCGACAGCGCGGACACCTGGGCCAACCCGGAGATGTTCGATTTTGACGAGGAAATGAACCCCGTGACCGTGGCCGGCTGCCCGCCTGACGCCTTCTCGGCTGACGGCCAGCTGTGGGGCAATCCCATCTACCGCTGGGATTACCTCAAGGAGACCGATTACGCCTGGTGGGTCCGCCGGATCCGCCGTTGTTTCGAGCTCTGCGACGTCCTCCGGGTGGACCATTTCCGCGCCTTTGACGAGTATTATGCCATCCCCGGCGAGGACAAGTCTGCCAGGAACGGCGAGTGGATGCCCGGCCCGGGCATCGGCTTCTTCAACGAGGTCAGAAAGCAGCTGGGCGACGTCCGCTTCATTGCCGAGGACCTGGGCTACATCACCGAGTCGGTCCGGGAGCTCCTGGCAGCTTCCGGCTTCCCGGGCATGAAGGTCCTCCAGTTCGCCTTCGACTCCAGCGAGGACAGTGTCTACCTGCCCCACAAGTACGACCACAACTGCGTTGTCTACACCGGCACTCACGACAACGAGACGACCAGGAGCTGGGTGGAGAACGCAAATGACCATGACCGCCACTTCTCCCGTCTCTACATCAATTCCATCTTCACCAGCTACGACGACTACACATGGGACTTCATCCGCCAGGCCCACTGCTCCGTGGCGGACCTCTGTATCGTGCCGATCGGTGACTACCTCGTAAAGGGCAAGGAAGGCCGGATCAACCATCCTTCCACCACCGGGACCAACTGGCGCTGGCGCATCCGCCGGGAGGAGCTGACAGACTCCCTGGCAGAGAGGATCTACGGCCTGACCAAGATGTACGGGCGTCTGCCGGCGGGTGAGCTGGCCGATATCAAGCTGGCCAATCAGGCTGCAGCGGCCATTCAGAGCCTGGCCTGGGTCAACGAGCAGGATCCGGACGCCGTCAAGGCGGCCATGGAGAAGCTGAAGAAGGCAGGAATCAAGGCTGAGCGGAGATATGGCCGCGTCTACGCCGAGCTCGGCGCCGACGAAGCCGGCAATACGCCGGAGCTTGACCGCGTCCAGAAGCAGCTCAGGAAGCTTCACGTGGACAACGCGGAAGTGAGGGCAGCACAGCAATAACAGTGCATGAGGCGTAGCGGTCTGCCGGCAGCTCATACTGCCGGGGCAAAGGAAGATGCATTCCGCAGCCGCATTCAGACACTGAACTATCCGGCTGTCTGAGGACAAGAAGGCCGGATAATGAACCACTGAAAGACAGATATCCTGCCGCCGGCAGGAGAGGGGAGAAGAAGGATGAGCAGGGCGGATCTCATTTTCATCGACATGTGCCGGGATATTCTGGACAATGGCACGGATACCCGGGGCGAGAAGGTTCGCCCCCACTGGGAGGACGGCACGCCGGCCTACACCATCAAGCAGTTCGGCGTGGTGAACCGCTACGACCTGAGGGAGGAGTTCCCGGCCATCACCCTCCGGCGGACAGCCCTGAAGACCTGCATGGAGGAAATCCTGTGGATCTGGCAGCGAAAGTCCAACAACATCCATGACCTGAAGGCTCACATCTGGGACGAATGGGCCGACGAGAACGGCTCCATCGGCAAAGCCTACGGCTACCAGGTGGGCGTCAGGTCCCAGTACAGGGAGGGCATGTTCGACCAGATGGACCGGGTCCTCTATGACCTGAAGAACAACCCCTTCAGCCGCCGGATCATGACCTCGCTCTACAACCATCATGATCTCCACGAGATGAACCTCTACCCCTGCGCCTGGTCCATGACCTACAATGTGACCCAGCGGCCGGGGGAGGATAAGCTGACGTTGAACGCCGTCCTCAATCAGAGGTCCCAGGATGTCCTGGCCGCCAACAACTGGAACGTCTGCCAGTACGCCATCCTCCTCATGATGGTCGCGCAGAGCGTGGACATGCTGCCGGGCGAGCTGGTCCACGTGATCGCAGACGCCCATATTTATGACAGGCACGTGGATATCGTGCGGGAGCTCATTTCCCGGCCGACCTATCCGGCGCCGACCGTCCGGCTGAATCCCGAAATCAAGGATTTCTACGCCTTCACCACGGATGACCTGATCGTGGAGAATTACCAGCACGGGCCCCAGGTCAGGAATATACCCATCGCCATCTGATGACCGGGCTGTGTCCGGGCATACCTACAAAGCCGGAGCCCTGCACCTGGGCTCCGACGTTTCTTTTGGCTTTTTATTGCGACAACGCAGATAATTCCACCCCTTAGCCGCCATCGCAGGCGGTGGGTAGTTCGATCGGAGGGAGACCATATGAACTGTATAGCAGCTGTTGACAGCAACTGGGCCATCGGCAAGGACAACAAGCTCCTGGTCTCGATTCCTGAAGACATGAAATATTTTCGGAAGATGACGGCGGGGGCGGTGCTCATTTACGGCCGCAGGACCCTCCAGTCCTTCCCTAACGGCGCGCCCCTCAAGGGCCGGCGGAACATCGTTCTGACCCGCCAGAAGGACTTCACGGCCCCTGGCGCCGAGATCGCCCATTCCGTGGAAGAAGCCCTCTCCCTTGTGGCAAATGAATCCCCCGACCGTGTCTTCGTGATCGGCGGCGACTCCGTCTACCGGGCCTTCCTGCCCCACTGCAGCAAGGCCTACATCACCAGTATCGACTACGCCTACGCAGCCGACGCATGGTTCCCGGACCTTTCCGGGGATCCGGCCTGGCGGAAGACCGTGGAAGGGGAGGAGCGCACCTGCTTCGACCTCTGCTACAGCTTCGACGTCTGGGAACGCAGGGGATGAAAATGAGGGGCTGTGAAATAACTCCCCAACAGAAAAGACCATCTGGATTGAATCCAGATGGTCTTTTTGTGGTAAAATTTAGCTGCTCATGAAAAATCCTACCACATCTTATTCTACTAATAAGCAGGCATATTTGCCACTGTTTCTTTCAGATTGTTTGGATTTTTTAGATCCCGTGCTCACATTTGACAGATTCATGGAGGGAATCGATTTACAAAAGTATCTGAGGAAGATCCCGAGATACAAGACGGGACGGATCAGATATAATCCGGTCAACA
>CACXEL010000167.1 GCA_902766655.1 uncultured Lachnospiraceae bacterium
AGCTTCAGGAAGTCGACGTCGAGTCGCTTCAGTTCCCGCTCGCTGAGAAAGCCACCATCAAAGGCCTGATCAGCTATCCGCCCAACACGGAATCCAATCCCAACAACCGCACCATCTTCAAGCGCCTTGAAGAGGAGACCAACGTCCATGTTGAATGGGACGCCATCCAGGGCGACCAGTGGGGCGACAAGATCTCCCTCGCCATGGCCAACCCCAAGACTCTGAGTGACTTCATCTTCACCGCGGGCTTCAGTGACATGGATCTGCTTAAGTACGCAGATCAGGGTATCATCATTCCTCTTGAGGAGTACATCGATGCCTACATGCCCAACCTGAAGGCTGTCTTCGATAAGTTCCCGGAGTACAGGACCATGTCCACAGACGTCAACGGACACATCTGGGCTTTCCCGTGGATCGAGCAGCTCGGTTCCGAGAAGACCGCTATCCAGACCATCGGCAACATGCCCTTCATCAACAAGAAGTGGCTTGATTTCCTTGGCCTCGAGATGCCCGGCACAGTCGATGAGTTCGAGCAGGTCCTGATCGCTTTCCGTGACAACGCTTCCAAGCTTCAGGCTGAATTCGGCATTGAAGGCTCCATCATCCCCATGTCCTGCATCGTCAACGACGGTGACCAGGATCCCGCCGTCCTCATCAACGGCTTCGGCGAGGGCATCGGCGACATGGACAAGTGGAGACATATCGCAGTTACTGATGATCTTAAGGTCGTCTACACCGCTGTACAGCCCGGCTTCAGGAAGGGTATCGAATGGCTCCATAAGCTCTATGAGGAGAACCTCATTGATCCGGAAGCCTTCACTCAGGAGTGGTCTACCTACGTTTCCAAGGGCAAGTCTCACCGCTACGGCGTCTGCTTCTCCTGGGACGTTGCCAACATTGACAATATTCAGGACTTTGTCCCGCTTCCCATGCTGCAGGCTGATGTCAAGAACCTGACACCGCAGAACGGCTCCTTCACCAGCGGCTACGACAGAGGCCGTTGCGTCATCACCGCCGTTGCCAAAGAGCCGGCCCTCATCGCCGCCTGGATCGACAAGATGTATGATCCCTTCCAGTCCCCGCAGAACAACTGGGGTACCTACGGCGAAGACGATGAGTTCGATATCTTCGTCCTCGGCGAGAACGACAAGGGCGAGAAGATGCTCAAGCATGCTCCGCTGGGCGATGCCTCTCCGGTTGAAGTCCGTGAGGCCGAAGCTGTCGGCGGCCCGCTGGCCATCCTCGATGAGTACTACGGCGTCTATGTTACCTGCCCGGACGATGCTCAGTATCGTCTTGACTGGATCAAGGACATCTACACTCCGGATATGCATACCAAGTATGTCTACCCCAACGTCTTCATGGCCAGGGAAGACACCGAGGAGCTTTCCAACCTGATGGCAGACCTTTCCAAGTGCACCAATGCCCACAAGTCCGACTGGATCATGAATGGTCTTACGGATGCTGACTGGGATGCGTTCCTTGGCGAGCTTGACGCTTATAAGCTGGACGACTATCTTGCCATCTACCAGAAGTATCTGGATGCCTTCTACGCAGCAGAATAATAAATAGGTAAAAACCGGAATCACCGTGCGGCGGTCAGCCAAAGGCCGTCGCGCGGTATTTTTCGGAGTAGGAGATGATTTGTTATGATAAGCCAGGCATTAAGGGACGCCAGACGTTACGAAGAAATCATAGAGAGAACTATATCAGAACCCCAGCGCCCTCTGTTTCACCTGACGCCCCGGTGCGGGTGGATGAATGATCCTAACGGCTTCTCCGTATACGATGGCCAGTATCATTTGTTCTACCAGTACTACCCCTATTATTCCAAATGGGGGCCCATGCACTGGGGTCATGCAGTCAGCAGGGACCTGCTCCATTGGGACTATCTGCCCGCCGCTCTGGCCCCCGACCAGCTCTATGACCAGAGGGGATGCTTCTCAGGAAGCGCCATTACCATGGAGGACGGTAGGCAGCTGCTCATGTACACCTCTGTCGGGGAGACGACCGATCCGGCCGGCTACGACAGCGGTATACAGACGCAGAGCATTGCCATCGGTGATGGTGAGGAATACGAAAAGTACGAGGGAAATCCTGTTATCACGGAAGCGGATCTTCCCCCGGGATTCAGCCGGTATGACTTCAGAGACCCGAAAATGTGGAGGGCTTCGGACGGGACCTATATCGTCGCCGTTGCCAACCGGGCCGACGATGGAGGAGGGAAGATCCTGCTCTTCAGGAGCAACGATCTTCTCCACTGGAAGTACTGGAAGGTGCTCGCTGCCAACCACGGACGTTTCGGCTCCATGTGGGAGTGTCCGGATTTCTTCGGCCTCGACGGCAGGCATGTTCTTCTGGTCAGCCCCCAGGACATGCACCCCTCGGGCTTCGAATATCACAACGGTAACGGGACCCTCTGCCTGATCGGCGACTACGATGAGGAGACAGGTACCTTCACCGAGGCGGCCAATCAGGCCATTGACTACGGAATCGATTTTTACGCTCCCCAGACTATTCTGACGCCGGATGGCCGGCGGATCATGATCGGCTGGATGCAGAACTGGGATGCGTGCGCTATCAGGGCCCCCAGTGAGAAGTGGGCAGGCCAGATGTCCGTTCCCCGGGAGCTTTCCATAAAGAACGGACGCCTTTACCAGACGCCGTGCCGCGAACTTGAATCCCTCTATCGGGATGAAGTCATCCACAAGAATGTGAAGGTCGGCGGATTTGATGAGGTCGCCCTTCCGGGAGTCTTCGGCAGGTGCCTGGACCTCACTGTCCATGTCAGACCTGCAGACCCGGAAAAGGTATTCCACCGGTTCTCGATCCGGTTCGCGCAGAAGGATCCTCTTCGCACTGGCGTCAGCTTCCGGCCCCACGAACAGACCGTCAAGATCGACCGGAAGTATTCCGGCTCCTGCCGCGCCATCGTTCACCAGAGGAGATGCCTTGTCAGGGGCAGCGATAACGGTGAAATCACCTTCCGCCTGATTCTCGACCGCTACAGCGTTGAGATCTTTATCAACGACGGTGAGTATGCCATGACGGCCGCCATCTTCACGGACCTTGAGGCGGAGAGAATCTGCTTCTTCGCCGACGGCGATGCCGTGATCGATGTGGAGAAGCACAGGATCGGGTGATGAACCCATCTTCCGGACACTGCTCCGGTAAATGAAAACAGACACAAAAAGGAAGGCCCTTTTTTATCAGATGAGATGTTTGATAAAAAGGGCCTTCTTTTTTTGACAACCACCGTTCTTTAGATGAGATCCCCATTAAATATGGAGTTTTCTTTCCAGGCTCTAAAGCTGATGGGGATGATAGAACATCGGCATGGCATCCTCTTTTTCTGGCATTTACAGCATACCGGTAAAAGGAATTCACCGCGTGGAGTCCCTGCGGCAGATCCGGACCGGAATGATGGTATTATTTGCCACGGGGCGGCTTTCGATTAGGTCCAGGAGGCAGCGGCAGGCTGTCTCGGCCAGAAGGCCAGGGTTCCTGTCCAGGGCAGTGATGGCGGGTGAGGCCATGGCCGAATAGGGCGAATTGTCGAAACTGATGAGCTTCACGTCCTCCGGCACGTAGAGTCCGACCCGGTGGAGGGCTGTGATCACGCCGAAAGCAGCCCGGTCACTGCTGGTGATGATGGCGTCAACTGGCATTCCCTGCCCGATGACTGCCCGGACCAGTTCCTCGGTCTCGGCCTCGGAGGCCTTTTTGCCGGCGCGGTTCAGGATATATTCAGGACGCGGTTGGATGCCGTGGGCATCGAGTGCTTCCTCGTAACCGATGACACGGGGGGAGGTACGCTTTTCGGCCAGGTAGCCGGGCATGAGAAGGATATTCCTGCAGCCCTTCTCAATCAGGTATTCCGTCGCCATGCGCATGGCTTCCCGGTCATCGTTGCCGACCAGGGGAATCATGCGCTTTGAGACCGGATGGCGGTCCACCCAGACAAGAGGCAGATCCTCCGGCACAAGGTCATCCGGGAGCACGCTGAGACCGCTGACACAGAGGATGCCCTTGGCACCCAGGGCTGCGAGCGTGCGAAGGTGGTCTTTCTCCAGCTCAGCGCTGTTGGCGCTGCTCAGAATGAGGGCTGTGAAGCCGAGTTCATGGAGCTTCCGGGCAGCAGCTTCCGCCAGAAGGGAGAAGAAGGAGTTGTCCGCAGTGGGAATGACAATGCCGACCACAGGGCGGCCATCTATATTATATATCATGTCTCCTCCTCTCTCAGCTCCGCGATCAGGTCCGCATAGGGCCTCCCCTTGCGGAAGAGGGCGCTGGTGCCCAGAATGAAGCCGTCCGCCCCCACAGAGGAGAGGTCGCGGATCACGTCCGGGCTGCAGTGGCCGTCGATCATGAGCCTGTAGCCGTACTGGTCCTTGAGCTCTGCCAGCTGCCGGACCTTCCTGCGGGTGAAATCTATGAATCCCTGGCCGGCGAAGCCGGGGTTGACCGTCATGACCATGACGTAGTCACAGAGATTCAGGATCTCCGAAATGCTGGAGACGCTGGTGTCCGGATTCACCGCGATTCCGGCCGCCGCCCCCATTTCCTTGATGTGGGCCAGGGTCTTGACCACGTAGCGCTCAGACTCGGGATGGATGTAGACGATGTCGGCGCCGGCCTTGATGAACCAGTCAACCTTGCTGCCCGGGTTCTCGATCATGAGGTGGCAGTCCACGGGCTTGTCGGTGTAGCGGCGGATGGTCTGGACGTCCATGACACCCATGGTGAAGTTGGGGACGAAGCTCCCGTCCATGATATCGCAGTGGAAAATGTCAACACCCGCATCGTCCAGGGCTCTCACCTCGCCCGCCAGGTGCCCGTAGTTGGCGCACATCATGCTGGGGCAGAGAAGTCGTTTCATGCCATTTCCTCCTTTTCAGCCCCGGCAGGGCAGTCAGCGGCTCTGAGCGAGACCAGAAGGCTCTCCAGTTCCTCCTCTGCAGCCGCGAGACGGCCTGTGTCCTGGATCTCCGCGATCATACTCACACGTCTCTGGTGGCGTCCGCCCTCATACTCCGCGTTCAGCCACTCGTCCACAATCATCTTGGCGGTCTCAACGCCGATGACCCGGGCCCCGAAGGCGATGATGTTGGTATTGTTGTGCTGCTTTGATAGCCTTGCGGTGTAGGGGTCGCTGCAGACGCAGGCACGGATGCCGTGGACCTTGTTGGCGGCGAGGCTGATCCCCACGCCGGTCCCGCAAATGAGGACACCCCCGTCGACCAGCCCTTCAGCCACCAGCCTGGCCACCTTATAGCCGCTGACCGGATAATTGAAGCGCTCCGGGGAGTTGGTCCCCACGTCGATCATCTCGATGCCCTTGCCCTCCAGGTAGGTGCGGATCTCATTTTTCATGTCGATGGCAACATGGTCGTTGCCGATGGCCAGTCTCATAGTTTCCTCCTTGGCCCGCAGCGGGCCTTTATCTGTGAAGCCGGAGTGTCCGGCAATCTTTGGTGTCATTGTCGTTCCGCAAAAAGCGGAGTGATTTACCTGTTCCCGTCCGCCTTTCTGTTCAGCATGGCGATCATGTCTTCAAATAAATCCAAGGCGAACTGGGGAACGAAGCTTCTGGGCAGCGTGAGCCGGATCTCCTCGATGGTGAGACCGGCCACGAAGGTGCGGATGAAGCCACTCGAAGCCAGGCCCGGCGCCTTTTCCGCAAAGTAGTGTTCTGCGTCGGGGTCGGCCAGGAGCTCTCCGAGCGTGGAGTCCTCGGAGTAGGGCGTCTTCTCATAGGAGAGGTCTGTGGCATAGTCGAACTCGTAGGTGCCGGAGCCCAGGAGCTCGGCCTCACGTCCGGGCAGGTTGACTTCGGCGGTGGTGTTCCCGGGAATGCAGACCTTCGCGCGGATCCTGCCGTCCTTGCAGGCAAAGTCCACGGAGAGGAGGCCGTAGGGGGTCTCGTAGGAGGCCTTTATTTCCGGGATACCCTTCACGGGTCTCGGGGCGATGCGGACCTTCTTCCAGCCGGGGGAGAGGGAGGTAAGGCCGGCCAGCTCCGTGAAGAGCCAGTTGCCGATGGTGGCGAAGCCGTACTGGTTCAGGGAGTTCATCTCGAAGAGGTTGAAGCTTCCGTCCTCGTTGACGCCGTCCCAGAGTTCCCAGACGGTGGTGGCGCCAAGGCCGATCTCGTAGAGCCAGGAGGGGCAGTCCTCCTTGAAGAGGATGTCGCCCATGAGCTGGTGGAAGCCGTTTTGGCTGAGCACGTGTGGCAGGTATTCGGTGCCCACGAAGCCGGTAGTCAGGTGCTTCTTGTTCTTGATGAGCATGCGCTCGAGTCTGTCCAGAATGCGCTGCCTGTCCTTGTCCTCGGCCAGGCCGAAGTAGAGGGCCAGGGCCGCGGCGGTCTGGGTGTCGCTGACCAGGCGGCCGGCGGGGGTGATGAACTCGGCGCGGAATTTCGCGAGGACGTCCTCGTAGAGGGCGCGCCACCCGGCTGCATCCTCCGCCTTGCCGAGGACTTCGGCGGTCTTCGCCATGATGTCGATGGAATAGAGATAGTAGACGTTGCCGGTGAGGCCGAAGTCGGTGCCTCCGCCCTTCTCCTCGTTGGAGGGGTAGAGGATGCCCTCCGGTATCCTGCGGAAGGGGCCCTTGGGGCTGTCAAGAGCCAGCCAGTCGCCGAAAAAGGTGCTGTTCTCGCTGGTAAGGAGGCCGCCCTCGCCGGCCAGGCGCCGTGTGAATTCAACGGAGCGGGCCATGGAGTCATACTGGTCCTCAAGCACCCGCTTGTCCCCATAGGTCTCCCAGAGGAGCCAGGGAACGATGGTCGCGGCTTCGTGCCAGGTCGGCGTGGAAACGCGGGTGCGGAGTATGTCCGGAACCGAAAGCGGCACACCGAACTCGTCGGTCTGTTCGGCTGCAAGGTCCCGAAGCCATTTGCGGTAGAAGAGGGCCAGGTTACCGTGGAAGAGGGCGGTGGGCATGAAGATCTCGGCGTCGCCGGTGTAGCCGAGCCGCTCGTCACGCTGGGGGCAGTCCATGGGAATATCCAGGAAATTGGACCGCATGGTCCAGTCGATGTTCCGCCAGAGCTGACTGATCCTGGCGTCCGCACAGGAGAAGGCGCCGGGGCGGGCGAAGTCCGTGTGGATCACGCAGGCCGTGAAAGCGGCCGGATCGAGCTCAGGGAGGCCCTCCACAGCCGCGTAGCGGAAGCCGTGGTAGGTGAATTCGGGGAGGAAAATGTCATTCCCGCCGCTGGTGATGTAGGTGTCCGTCGCGCGGGCCGTGCGGAGGTTGGTGGTGAAGAGGTTGCCATTCTCGTCCAGGGCCTCGCCGTGGCGGAGGATGATTTTCGTCCCTTTAGGGCAGGAGAGCCTGGCTTCGATCACGCCGGCAAGGTTCTGGCCGAAGTCGAGGACCGTGCTGCCGTCGGGTGTGTGCAGGACCTCCTTCACGGGTACCCGCTGGGTAATGCGGACAGGCTCGCATTCCTGCCCGACCAGGATATCCCTGGACCAGTCATATGCCTTTGCAGGCAGGGCAGGCTGGTCCGGCAGGGAGTAATCTATGACTTCGCCGTGGTAGATCTCACTGTATCGGCGGGGACCGGTCGTGGAGAGCCAGGTCTCGTCGGTGACGATGGTCTCGGAGGACCCGTCCACGTAATCCAGTTCGATCTGGGCCAGGAGGGCGGTGCGGGGGCCGTAATGGGAGCCCTGGCCGTAGAAGCCCAGGATGCCCTTGAACCAGCCGTTGCCGACGGTGACGGCGAGGGTGTTCTCATTTTCGAGGAGGGCGGTCAGATCGTAGGTCTGGACCTGGAGGCGGTCCTGGTAGGAGGTCCAGCCGGGGGCGAAGCGGTCTTCGCCGACCCGCTTTCCGTTCAGCTCCATGGCATAGACGCCGAGGGCGGTGACGTAGGCGCGGGCTCTTGCGAGCGGCTTTTTTGTGGGAAATGACTTCACAAAAACTGCGCATGCTTCCAGATCGTCCGCGAAGGCGTGGGTGATCCAGCCGGCGGCCATTTTCGTGTAGCCTATGAGGCCGGTCTCGAAGGTGCCTTCTGCCTGAGCCGTCTCGCCGATGTCATCCGTCACGTTCACAAGGACGCGGTAGCAGGTGCGGGGGGCCAGCGGAGAACCGGCGTAGACGTGGTGGAGGGACTGGTCAGTTTTGAGGACGCCGCTGTCCCAGACAAGGGATTCGCCTACAAAAACGCGGATTCGGCAGGCGGCCTGGGTGACGCCGCGGCGGGAGGAGTGCAGCTTCCAGGAGAAGGCCGGACGGGACACGTCCAGGCCGATGGGATTCATGCGGTAGTCGGTCTTCAGGTCGTAGAGGTTCAGCATGGTTTTCCTCCTATAATATAAGGTCCTTGGGGTTTTATCTGCCGGCAAGCTTTCTGCGGGCGTAGATCGCGCCGCCGATGACGCTCTTGTCCGGCTCATCCTCTGTGTAGAGTAGCTTCAGATCATTGAGTGGGAAGGGCTTGCGGGTCTGAGAGCGGATATACTCTTCGAAAAGGTCTCTGGGGAAGCCTTTCATGGTCAGGACGCCGCCGCCCAGGAGGACGCAGTCCGGGTCCAGGATGTTGACTTCGGTGGTCACCGCGGAGGCCATGCGCTCGATGAGCTCCACAATTGCCGGATCTTCGCTGTGAAATGCGAACATGTCCCCGATGCCGGTCTCCGGGAAGCGCTCCCGCTGGATCCTTGCGATGGCTTTGCCGCCAGCGACCGCCTCCAGGCAGCCGACGTTGCCGCAGCCGCAGGGAATCGTGCAGCCCGGGACGGGAATATGGCCGAGCTCGCCGGCGGCGCCGTGGCGGCCGGTCAGGGGCTTGCCGTCCAGGAGGAAGGCATTTCCGATGCCGGTTCCGAAGTAGATACCGCAGACAAGGCCCTCGTCGGGCACGTCATATTTGTCTGTATCGAAGCAGAGGGCGAAGGTCACGTCCCGCTCGGCTACCACCGGCACCCCGAGGGCTTCCTCGAGATAATCGCATACCGGGAGGTCCTCCATAAAGGGAATGTTGGGCGCCTGGACGACCCGCTTCCGATCCCTGTCCAGTGTGGCGGGAAAGCCGATGGCCACCGCATCGATCGTGAGGCCTTCCGAGAAAGCCTTCAGGTGGCCGGCCAGGTCGGCCAGCACGTCGCCGGAGCAAAAGACGGAGGGGGTGGGGACTTTTTCGAATTTGATGACGCTGCCGTCCTCAAGGACCGCGCCTGCGCGGAAATTGGTGCCGCCGATATCGATGCTGAGAACTGTCATGGGTCTGACCTGCCTTTCCTTGTGTTCTGAGTATAGTATAGCAGGTGCGATCAGACTTGATAATGCGTGAAACGAGCAACTTTAATTGATAGAAATTAATATTGATGCAAACCTTGCCAGCATTACACCCAGGCGAATACCTGTGAAAGGGAGTATTGTCCGCTGGCACGATACGCTGCCGGGCGGCCGTACCCAGACTCTTTTTCGTCTCTGGTTGAGAAGCCGCCACATTCCTGTAAGAATCCGGGCATTCTGGAGAAGTCGATGAGAGCGCAGGCCCTGCACGGAAACAGGGCGGTCTTCATTTTCAGGAACAGAAAGATACAAACCCGGAGAAATTTCAACTATAATATAGGCATAACCATGAATCGCCGTGCCAGTACGCCTGGCTGATCATAAGGAGGAAGACGAATGACCACAGAGAAAATGAAGGCCGTCTCCCGTGGAGACCGCTACATCCCTATCGACGAGCGCTCAGGAAATGAATCCATCGTCTATTTCACCCGCGACCTCTCCCCCGAAGGCATCGCCCGGATCTACGAGCGGGTCAAGGGAAACATCACCGGCAAAACAGCCGTCAAGCTCCATACCGGCGAGCCCCACGGACCCAACATCATCCCGTCCGCCTGGGTGAAGATCTTCCTTGAGAAGGAATTGCCGGACGCCACCATCGTAGAGACCAACACCTACTACGAAGGAGACCGTTACACGACCGAGCAGCACAGAAAGACCCTGGAGATCAACGGCTGGACCTTCGCCCCTGTGGACATCATGGACGAGGAGGGCACCGTCATGCTCCCCGTGGAGGGCGGTACGCACTTCACCGAGATGTCCGTGGGCAGCCATATGCTGAATTATGACTCCATGCTGGCCCTGACCCATTTCAAGGGCCACGTCATGGGCGGCTTCGGCGGCTCCAACAAGAACCTGGGCATCGGCTGCGCGGACGGCAGGATCGGCAAGAAGATGAT
>CACXEL010000168.1 GCA_902766655.1 uncultured Lachnospiraceae bacterium
CTCATAAGTAACTGTCTCCTGCAGCGCCTCCGATGAGCGGACAGTAACGATTTCCTTAAATCTCAGCCTCCTTCAGAGCCTGCAGCGCCTTCTCGCGGTCCACGCCGCCATAGCCGCGGTCCGCCAGTTCATTCATCAACGAGTCAAGAAGCTCCTCCGGCTTTTTGTCAGGATGGGCAGACCGCTGGACGAAAGCACAGGGCCCGACGATATCCGCGGTAGCCCCTTTGCCTGTCCACGGATACCGGAAGCCGTAAATGCAGCGCCAGACCTGGACCTGTCCTCCCGAGACGGCAGCAATATACTTTCCGTCTCTTGACGATGCGATGCCGGTAAGATAATCCTCCGTGTGGATCGCGCTGAGGATCTTATTTGTCGCCAGATCAAAGAAGTAGATCATCCTGCTGTCCGAGACGAGAAGGAAACGCTGGTTGTGCATAAAGCAGACCCTGGCGGCAGTTGAAATGCCCTGGCCGCGTCTTCTCACCGCATCCTCGTCATCAAGCTTTCTGTCTTGATTTGTCTTCATGTCGAGGCAGTGCAGGCCCTGTCTGCCGGCTGCCATGCCAAGTGCGGTATACTCAAGATCAACGGCGACCTCAAGGTAATTGTCATAAGGTATCCTACGGATCGACTTATTTACGCCATCGTCAAGGTAGACAGTATTCTCAAGGCGGAGGACCATCTTCCGGCTGTCATAACCGAACTGGATATCCTCCAGGACCTCTTTCTCTCCGGATAGTAATGTCTGGGTCCGCAGCAGATTTCCGTCCGCATCCCAGATTTTCAGGGTGCCCCCGCTGTCACCGGAGGCAAGATATCTGCCGTCCCGGCTGATGGCCAGTGCAGTGATCTTCTGCTCGTGACCGCCGCAGAAGACCAGGTTCCGGCCGGTCCTCGCCTCGACCTTCACGAAACGGTTGGAGTTATAGGGCGCGACCAGGTAAAAGCTGCCATCCGGACTCAGGCCGGAAAGGCATACCTTGGTATTCTCCTGGCCGATCCCGTTGTCACGGATGACCTGACCGGTCTTCAGATCGATCAGTTTCTCCCCGCAGAGCATGAGGCTGGAATCGTCGCTGAAGCTGACGCGTCCGTTCCAGCGGGGCGTTGAAGCAGTCAGGACAGGCCACTGGGCCAGGACGACCGCGGGCATGCATTTTCTGGACAGCTCGTCATAGAAGGCCATCCAGTCCTCCTGATAAAGCGCGTCCCCCAGCTCCCGGCTCAGGTGGGTCATCATGAGCTGCGTGGCCGCCTCGTCATACTTGTTTTTCTTCACCAGGTTCTTCAGATCCCGGAGCTTCTGGTCGCGGGCTTTGAGCAGCTTCTCCTGCTCCTTATAATTCTTCACCCGGTTCAGCCTGTAAGCACACTGCCAGGAACCCGAATCCAGAGCCGCCTCAAGCGCTGCCAGCTTGGCCAGGGCTTCCTCAGAAAGCTGCTCCTGCTGGGTCGAATAATTGCGCACATAGGACAGAACGTCTTTGGCATTGACCTTGTCATTCCCTTCAAGACTGAGCTCTGCCAGCAAAAGTCCAGGCATGGCCTCATTAAAGTGGTTCTCCCAATTGGCTGAGAGGAAGCACTGGGCTTCATAGAGCGACATGGACTTATTTCTGTATCCGTAGAGGCAGCGGTTGAAGAGAGTTTCCGTGTGAGAAGGCTCCAGCAGCGCAGCCTTGTTCCAAAGTTTCTGCGACTCCGCCTCTTTGCCAAGGTCCAGATAGCTCAGCGCCCGGTTGTTGAGGTTGTCCCCGGAGTCCGGTGACGGCTTGGGGGTGGGACGCGGGTATGCATTGCCGGTCACATCTTTATAAACCGCCTTGAGATCACGGATCACGGAGGCAAAATCGCGCGGCCTGTCCCGGGTCTCTACCGCGAGACAGGAGGAGAGAATATCACGGAGCCTGTCCGGAATCCGGATCCTGGCCATTTCGAAGTACTCATGGCAGGCTTCGCCCACCAGGGTTCCGTGCTGCCAGGGTCTGTACCCCAGATACATCTCCAGGACCGAGACCGCCCAGCTGTACATATCTGTCTTCCGGCTGAGCTTTTTACCTGCCGCCTGCTCGGGCGAACAGTATGCCGGCGTCATGATATTTCCTACGCCAGCCCTCACGCCCGCACGGGCGATTCCGAAGTCGGCGACCCTGGCCTCCCAGTCCCCGGTCAGGAGCAGGTTGGCGGGCTTCACATCCTGATGGATGAGCTTGGCAGAGTGGGCAAAA
>CACXEL010000169.1 GCA_902766655.1 uncultured Lachnospiraceae bacterium
CCTGGCGAACATCACCCAGGACTACGCCACCAAGCGCTACCGCTCCAACGTCATGAACTGGGGCATGCTGCCCTTCCACCTGAAGGGCGCTCCGGACGCATTTGAGGTCGGCGACTACATTTACGTCCCCGGCATCCGCGCCATGATGGATGGTGACCTGAGCGATATCCAGGCCTACGTCATCAAGGACGGCGCCGCCACGCCGATCAGCCTCTACATCCAGGACATGACCGACAATGAGCGCGAGATCGTCAAGGCCGGCTGCCTCATCAACTTCAACCGCAACCGCAAAAAATGAAGCCTGATTTTTGAGAAATAAAAACCCCCTGTCCGGCGGCGCCGGACAGGGGGTTTTGTATGGGTGTTATTATTTCTCGTAGAGGAATCTCTCGGGAAGGTCGACGTTGAAGTCCTTGGCCAGGTGGCGGAATTCGTCGGGCTGGATGGTCTGGCGCTTCTTGTCGGTCATGGAGAGGACCTTTACAAGGATCTCGGCGGACTTCTCGGCGGTGTGCATGAGGCCGAAGGTCAGGTCGAAATCCTCACCGGCGGCGAACATGCCGTGGTGGGCCCAGATGGCCAGGTCATACTTCTCCATGAGCTTGGAGGTGGCAATGGCGATGTCACGGCCGCCCGGCACCATCCACGGGACGACGCCGACGCCCTGCGGGAAGACGACCGGGCACTCGGTGGCCATTTCCCAGAGCTCGCGGGTGAAGGCTTCGTCTGTCAGCGGAAGAACGAAGGTCAGGGCGATGATGTTGGTGCAGTGGCAGTGGTAGACGACGCGGTACTTGGGATCCAGCTTCTTCTTGACCTCCAGGTTCATGAGGTGGCTGGGAAGCTCGGAGGTGGGTCTGCCGCCCTTGTTGAGACCCCAGACGATGCGGTAGTTCTCACCCTTGTCGTCCAGCTCGATGATGGCGATGTTGGCTTCGGGATCCAGCGGCACGTTGCGGAAGTACTTGCCGGAGCCGGTTACCAGGAAATACTCGCTGGCGAGGGCCGGAACCTCGGTTCCGATGGGCGTCCAGTCCTTCGGTACAAAGTTCTCCTTCACGGACTCAACTTCCTCGTCCTTGATGCGGTAGGAGAGGTTGCCGCCGTTGCGCTCATGCCAGCCCTGGTCCCAGCCGTCGCCGCATAATCTGATAAAGCCCTGTACAAATTCAGCATCCAATACCTTCATGTTCGTTCCTCCTGATGAAAATTAAAACAGTGTGTACATGTTGATGGTGACTGTGATCGGGACCGGCTGGCCGGTACTCCGTTCATGTTATTCGACAGTGAAGATGTCGAAGGATTCCGCTACGTTCTGCCGGGCATCCTTGAGGTCCTTGTAGACGCCCGCGTGGATCATCTGGGCCATGAGGTTGCCGATGGCCGTGCCCTCGCCGGGGCCGGCGATGACCTTGCGGCCGCACTTTGAGGCGGTCAGGATATTGAGATACATGGCCTTGGAGCCGCCGCCCACGATGTTGATGGCCTCATAGTGCTTGCCTGTCAGCTCCTCGATTTCCTTCACGGTGGCCGCATAGGATTCGGCGAGGGACTGATAAATGACAGTCGCCATCTGGCCTATGTTCTCAGGCTCCCTCTGGCCGGAGGCCTTGAGGTAATCGCGGATGGCTCCCTGCATGCTGGCCGGGGAGAGGAAGCAGACGTCGTTCACGTCCACCCTGGACGGGAAGTCCTTCTCTGCTTCAGCCATGTCGCAGAGCTGGGCGAAGGAGTAGGCGTCATTCAGCTCGTGGCGGACCTGCTGGATCATCCAGAGGCCCATGATGTTCTTCAGGAAGCGGAAGCGGTGGTCGTAGCCGCCTTCATTGGTGAAGTTCCTGGCCTGGGCTTCGGGGGTGCAGACGGCTGCCTTGTTCTCGACGCCCATGAGGGACCAGGTGCCGGAGCTGATGTAGAGGGTGTCGTCGCTCACCGTGGGCAGGGCCATGATGGCGGAGCCTGTGTCGTGGGTGGCCGGGAGGACGACCTCGCAGTCGTAGCCGATTTCCTCCGCGATCTCCTTCGTGAAATGGCCGACGACGGTGCCAGGCATGGAGATGGGAAGGAAGATCTTCCGCGGGTAGCCCAGGCGGTCGATGAGCTCGTAGTCCCAGTCGCCCGTCACGGCGTTGACCAGCTGGGTGGAGGTGGCGTTGGTGTACTCCTGCATTTTGACGCCGGTCAGCAGGTAGTGGAAATAGTCGGGAAGCATGAGCATGGCTTCCGCCTGATCCAGCAGGCCGGGTGTCTGCATTTTCACGGCCATGAGCTGGTAGACGGTGTTGAAGATCTGCTTCTGGATACCCGTACGGGCGTAGAGGTCTTCGACGGGGATCAGCCTGTAGACCTCCTCGTCCATGCCGTCGGTGCGGTGGTCGCGGTAGCCGAAGGTGTCGCCGAGGACCTTGTCCTCGCCATCCAGCAGGACGTAGTCGACGGCCCAGGTGTCAATGCCCATGCTGACCGGGACCTTGCCCAGGTCTTTTGCCTTTTTGAGTCCGTTCTTGATCTCGGTGAAGAGGCGTTCGGTGTTCCAAAGGAGCTTGCCGTCCACACGGTCCATGCCGTTTTCAAAACGATAGATCTCCTCGAGGACCATCTTGCCGCCCTCCATATGGGCCAGCATGTGACGTCCGCTGGATGCGCCGATATCCACTGCCAGGTAAAATGTGCTCATGATTTGTCTCCTCCGAATGGTGTGTCCGGTATTTCCTGTTGATGATACAATTATAGAAAATGTCCCTGGGATGGGCAAGGACTGAATTTGACAAAAAAAGTGTCCTTATTTGCACACCCGGCTCGGAAGTAGAAGGGAACGGCAAGGCAGGACGCGGGGATATTACTGCCGGCCATCCGCTTTTTTTTTACTTATCAAATAAGAAAATACATGTTTTCTGCTTACATACGGGACCACTTATGATAAAATGAGTGACAGCTGTCGGCAGTTCGAGGCCGACGGGAAGGAGATTACTCAGCTATGTTCATGTCAGTAATATTGTTTGCGGTTGGTCTGGTCCTCCTTATCAAGGGTGGAGACTGGTTCGTCGAC